>JAFDDW010000170.1 GCA_019310665.1 Deltaproteobacteria bacterium | reverse complement strand
AACCCGTAACGCGCAACTCGCAACGCGCAACCCGTAACGCGCAACCCGTAACCCGTAACGCGTAACCCGCAACCCGTAACGCGTAACCCGTAACGCGCAACCCGTAACGCGCAACGCGTAACTCGCAACCCGCAACCAGCAACAGTTCTATATAGCCGGCATGGATGACCCTAAAAATGGATTCACCAAAAAGCTATATTCAAAGCTGATTTCCACTTCCATGCTGCTTGAGGATTTTCTGGACTTTCACGGTGCCAAAAATAACAAAGACTGGTATTTTTACCGGGAACTGTCGGCAGCCATACGGCACCTGAGTCTTGGGGCTAACTTTCAAAAACATTTATCCAATCGTCTGTTGTTTTATGACCTGTCTGATTACAAAGATTTTAAAAAAGATGGAGAAGTAACTTTTGATTTTTTAACCCAAACACTGATGAAAATGGCGCCCATTATTCTGGAAGAGGCTCGACTTCATGGATTCCGGATGATCAATTCAGCGATGATGATTTTCCGAAAATCACTACCAACGACCTTCTTCGCTATGATATTGATGATCAGGACAAAGATTTGCAGAAAAAGAACATCGTAAAAATCGCCAGTGAGTTTCTCAAGATTACCAAGGATTTTGATCAGCTTAAATTTTATGAACCATACGAATATGAGGAAATGCTTGCTATCGTTCCTGATAAGGTCAATGAAGTTGAGATTCGGCGCTATGAGATGTTGTTGCACAGCCTCCAGTCTTCCTTTGATACCTATGTCATCCACGGCGGTTTTCGTTACGGCAATCGCAAGCTGAAACAACTGCGGGGATCTTTTTCCGTGGTATTTCATCTACTCCAAATGGTAGGGCGATTGCTTCATTTTTATGAGCGTCATCTACATGAAGCGGGATATAAAAATACTTACAAAATCGTCCAGGACAGACTGTCGTCCCTGGTTAATCCGGGCACCCTGCTGGATCGGACCATTAATTATGGTCTTTTTTATGCCTGTCATTTTTTAACCAACGGACAGGAACTGGCACGTGAAATTCTCAATGAGAACATTGAGCGGGCTAAAATCAAGGTGGGTGTTCCGCAAAAACTCGGCTTTCACGCCCGGCCCAGCCTTCTGGTTGCCAAAATCGTACAATACTATGGCGGTCAGGTGGAACTGTGCATCGGTGATGACCGATTTGATGCCAGCAGTGTTTTGGATATTCAGTGGGCCGGAGGGAAAATACAAAAGGAGAGTCTTAAAGAAGTCGTATTCGAGGGCTATGCCCGAACCCTGAAGGATATTGAAACGTTGGCAAGCGTTAATTACGGCGAAGATACGATCGGCAAAGGGGTGCCGCTGCCTGCCGAGCTTAAGTATTTAATGTAACGATTGGGAATGACTATTGGGAATGACGATTGACGAATGAATATTGAAGGAATTCTACCTATCTAATAAAATTATCACCGTCAGCCGTCACAATATTTCAAATTCCCATCATAGACTTCGGATTACTCGGTCAAGCGCTTTATTCTTTCAATCACTTCGCCCGGAGTTTTTGCAGAAAAAAGAAATCCTCTGCGTCGATACTCACCAAATATTTTGCCGATTCGGCCACCGTTTA
Source organism: Deltaproteobacteria bacterium (assembly GCA_019310665.1). GTDB lineage: Bacteria > Desulfobacterota > Desulfobacteria > Desulfobacterales > JAFDCJ01 > JAFDCJ01. The sequence continues at coordinate 4,538 of JAFDDW010000170.1, read as the reverse complement.
ACAAAATCCACCCCTAAAGTCAAAGCAAAGTCCGGTTGCAAGCAATATAGACCAGAACCTGTAAAATCTGAGCACAGATGAGCCGTGCAGCGGAGGCCAACAAGACTGTTGACACGAATACTTCTTGTTCTTAGATTAGTGTATTAAAAAAAATCTGATTGAACCCCAACTCGGATCCGCCGGAGGCGGACCTTAAATATTCAATATTCAATCGACAATATTCAATCACTAGGAGATATTGATGATGCAAGACACGATGGATACCCCCCAGAGCGATATGGCCAGCGATGCCTATCTGAAGCAGCTTAAAGCGACATTTGAACAAATGCCCAATGATATTGTGCTCTATCTGTTTACCGCCAAAGGACATGAAGACGCTTTCACCCATGCCAATCGTCAGGTGATCAGGGCCTTTCGTGAACTGAGCGCTAAAATTACCTTGCAGGAATATGATCTCGATCATGAATTGGCCAAAAAGTGGAATATTACAAGTTCTCCAACCTTACTGATTGCACCGGAGCAATATTCCATTCGATGGCTCGGCGCGCCCATGGGGGAAGAGGCGCGAACCTTTCTGGAACTCTTGATCCTGGTGGGTCTGGGTAAAAGTCAGCTCAGTGACCAATCGCTTAATGTCATTAAGAAAATTGATTCCCCCAGAAATGTAAAGGTGTTTGTCAGCCCGACGTGTCCCTATTGTCCGCAACAGGCGGTCAATGCGGTAAAAGCTGCCATTGAGCTACCTCAATTTGTTTCCCTTGAAATCATCGATATCCAGAGTGAGCCGGAGCTCGCCAATCAATATGCGGCCCAGAGCGTGCCTCAGGCGTTTGCCAACGATGTTCTCATCGGGCAGGGTGCCCAGCCCGAGGAGGTCTTTGTTCTCTCATTGCAGAAACTTGAGACCCGGACAATTTTTATACCGGATAGCGATGCTGAGCTGGTGGAAACGGATTTGCTCATCGTTGGCGGGGGGCCGGCCGGTTTGACCGCCGGCATTTATGCCGTCCGCAGCGGGCTGCGAGCTGCCGTCGTTGAACGCGAAGCCCTTGGCGGACAAATTGCCACGACCCCGATTGTTGAAAATTATCCCGGCTTTACTTCGGTCGGGGGTAAGACACTGGTGGATATTATGGTGAGTCACGCCCTCCAATACGTTCAGATATTCCAGGGAGAGGCCGTCGTTGATTTGCAGCCTGACAAGCCGATTGGCGTGTTGACCACTCGCCGAAAATTCTTAACCAAGTCGGTGCTATTGGCTACCGGGGCCACCCATCGGCATCTAAATGTTCGGGGTGAATCCCGTCTTTCAGGTCGCGGCGTCAGCTATTGCAGCACCTGCGACGGCCCGCTGTTTAGAGGCAAAAAAGTAGTCATGGTGGGCGGCGGTAACAGTGCCGTAACGGAGGCGCTGCATCTTTTTCACATGGGTGTTGATGTCACCTTAATCCACCGGCGGGATAAATTGCGCGCCCAGGATTTTCTGGCCAAGCAGCTCGCAGATAGCAATATACCGGTGCTGTGGGATACCGCAATAGAGGAAATCAGAGGAGAAGAGCGAGTCGAGGAAATTCTTCTTGTAAACAATAAAACAAACCAAACCGACACGTTCAAGACCGACGGCGTATTCATCGCCATTGGTTATTCTCCGGCCCTCGAGCTGGCTGAAAAATTGGGTGTTGAGGTAAACGAGGACGGTTATATTAAACACGATGGGAAACACCGCACCAATGTACCCGGCGTATACTCGGCCGGAGATGTTGAAGGGGGCTATAAACAGATTGTTACCGCCTCCGGCCAGGGCGCCGGTGCTGCCATGACCATATTTGAAGATCTGATTAATCCCTACTGGTTGAATTAAAAAAGGTTGCGGGTTGCGGGATTCGGGTTACGCGTTGCGAGTTACGGGTTACGCGTTGCGAGTTACGGGTTACGCGTTGCGGGTTGCGGGATTCGGGTTACGCGTTGCGGGTTGCGCGTTACGGGTTGCGGGTTGCGGGTCTTTCGATTTCGGATTTGGGATTTCGGATTGAAAAGATGGCGTCAGCGGGTTACGGGTTTTTCGATTGGGGATTTGGGATTTCGGATTGAATAGAAGGGATGGTCTAGTCGGGCAGGCCATCCGCCAAAGGCGCACCAAAAGATCAGAATTATAAGTTTCATCCTTATAAGGCACTAAAATCCAAAATCACAATTTTCAAATTCTTTGCCCTGTGAAATGAATGTTGATCGCCTAATCTATTTAGCTATTAGGGGCACATTCGTTGCCGACACCGCAGCCGACACCGCAAATCCCAAAGTTCCTATTTAACAGGGCAAACAATATCGAAACTCCCAATTGCAATGACCAAAACATTTCTACCACTTATTCGATGTCTCACGGACATTCTATCTGTTTTGGAATTTTGAATTTGGGTCATTGGGATTTGTTTGAAATTTGGTTTTTGGTGCTTGTAATTTTCGTGATTTTCATTAAGCAACTAACTTTCTTAAGTTCAATCAATTACCTGCTTAAATGACGTAGCTCCGGGGTGTTATGAAACCGAAAAAGAATGGGTATCCCAACCAGCCGGTAGTAGCGGTAGGTGCTATTGTCTTTAGAGATAACAGGGTTTTACTTGTCCGCAGGGGCCAACCGCCATCCCAGGATCTGTGGGCCATCCCCGGTGGCCGGGTGGAAATCGGTGAAACCCTTCAGGAAGCTGCTGAACGGGAAATATTGGAGGAGACCGGTATCACTATTAAGGCGCTCGATCCGGTTTATACATTCGACTACATTGAACGGGACAGATCCGCACGTACCCGTTATCATTATGTCATTGTTGACTTGATGGCCAATTATGTCGGGGGCGAACCCCGGGCCGGTGATGATGCGGCTGAAGCCCGCTGGGTTTCCTCAGAAGAGATGGGCGACCTGACGGTTAGCTCAAAAACCGTGGGTCTGTTAAAAACACATTATAATTTTGGAATTTAGAGATTCAGGAATTATTGGTACCCCTTCAATTCCTCAGTTCATTTTTAAACTCGATTTCGACCCGACGATTTTTACGCCTGCCGGCCTCTGTCTCATTGCTGGCGACGGGATTTTCAGGCCCCAGCCCAAAGGCTTTTATTCTGGCGATATCCACTCCTTTGCCGATGAGGTAGGTTTTAATCGTGTTGGCCCTGAACTCGGAGACACTGATATTGTAGCTGTAACTTCCCGTCGAATCGGTGAACCCCTTGATATTGATACTGACTTCGGGACTGTGCAGCAAATAGTCGGCCATTTGATCTAACTTTGCAAAAGACTGATCGGGAAGCTCATTGGAATTGTGTTTGAAATAGATTAAAACGTTTTCTTCCTGAAAAGGAAATGGGACCGCAACATTTTTTTCAAGGGATGTCTGGGCTTGATCTTTCTTGTTGACGGGGGGTTTTTCTTGAATCTGTTTTTCCCCGGCATCTTTCTGAGGGGGCACTTCTTTTACCGGCGCCGCTGCTTTTATTTCTTTGGTTATGACATGGGAATTTTTAGCCGCGTCTGATTTTTGGGGAGTTGTCCCTTTATATCTTTGGGGGGCAATTTCCTCCAGAGACCAGCGGGGTGAATCTTCCGCTCTTTGATTGACGAAAAAATATACACCGAAAACAAGCAGCATGATTATGGCGGCAATGATGCTCGTTTGTTTGATTTTGGAGGGTTTTACGGTAGCGGCCGTTGGCCGTTGTTTTTGAGAGGCCGGGCTGTATTCTCGATCGTTGTCGTCTCCGGGTTCCAGATCAACCGGGATCTGAAGCTCACGTTCACATTCCTTTATCACTTTTTTGTCAATTATTTTTAAATCGGAAGCATAGCCGGTCAGCAAGGCATGATCACAGATGATATTGACTAAACGCGGGTATCCACCGGAAAAGGAAAAGATTTCACGGACGGCATCTTGGGCAAAGATTTCTCGGGTGGCACCGGCGACCTTCAGTCGGTGTTCAATATATTTGTGGGCTTCCGGCTCTGTCAATGGCTCGATGTGGTAGCTTACGGTAATTCGTTGCCGGAGCGCTCTGTTTCTGTCTTCAATTAACATTTCATTGAATTCGGGCTGGCCGACGAAGAAAATATTGATCAATTTTCTGTGCTGCAGCTCAATGTTGGACAGCAAACGAATTTGTTCCAGCAGTTCATGATTTAAGCGCTGGGCTTCATCAATAACGAGCAGAACTTTTTTGTGATCGGCATATGCTTGGTGGAGGAAATTCTTCAGATAAATGAGAAAGGCTCCCTTGCTGTCAAATTTTTTGTTCATTTTGAATTCGACCGCCAGAAAGTTGAAGAATTCCAGACTGCTTAACCCCGGATCCGGAATTTTGGCTACGATGGCTGCAACATCAATCATCGTTACCAGGCGATTGATCAGAGCCGTTTTGCCGGTACCGACATCACCGGTTAACAGCAAAAATCCTTTGTTCTGCATAATGCCGTATTTCAGGGTTGCCAAGGCTTCCGAATGCTTTTCACCGAGCCAGAGGAACCGGGGATCTGTGGTTATCTGAAACGGCAT
>JAFDDW010000739.1 GCA_019310665.1 Deltaproteobacteria bacterium | reverse complement strand
TGCGAGATATCAAAACCGATCTGTACTGGCTGATCGTCGGCGAACAGCATATCCTGCCCAAACCCGAAATCTGGAAATATCCGCCGTTGTCCATAAATATCATCTACACATAGAGCTGCCTTCTAAGTTCATAGTTTATTACTCATAGATCGCAGTCTTAATGGGAAAAAATTCCAAGCACCAAATAACAAATTACAAATAAATCTCAAATTCCAAATTTCAATGTTCAAAACCTTTGGCCTGCTGAAAGGAGCCTGACTGATTCTACCTGACTGTCGGTTTGGAATTTCGAATTTAGGTCATTGTTATTTGTTTGGAATTTGAGTTTTGATATTTGGGATTTAAATGGCTGTTTCTTGGAAAAGGAAGATCAATAGAACCAAATTGAGTTTGGTAAAATTCATAAAAGATACAACACTACTGGGGTTCGGTGCCTTTTTTGAAGAGGGCGGTGACGGCGGATTTTGATCCATCAGAAGCAATCCCGCCGGTATCCGGGTTCATATGCACTTTGGTTACATTGTCGGGAAGATCGAAATACGGGTGAGCTTCCTCTGCCAGGGCAGCCTCCGGTGAGCTTCCTCTGCCAGGGCAGCCTCCATGAAATCCATCCAGATGGGCAGCGCCGCCCTGGCGCCGGTTTCCTTGTCCCCCATCGTTCCGCCTAAATCCAGACCGACCCAAACCCCGGCGGCAACCGCCGGTGAAAATCCCACAAACAGGGCGTCCTTGTAATCGTTGGTTGTACCTGTTTTTCCGGCCAGCGGCCCCCTGAGGATACGTGCTTTTCTGCCGGTTCCTTCTTTAATAACGCTTTCGAGCATATTGGTTACGATGGCAGCCCCTTCCCGGGTCATTACCAGTCTTTTCTGTGGCTTGGCACTATATAGAATACGTCCCCTATGGTCGGCGACTTCGATAACCCCAAAGGGTTCAATCCACTGGCCGCCCCTGGCAAAAACAGCATAGGCCGATGTCAGATTCAGCAACGTGACTTCTGATGTGCCGAGGGCTAAAGATAGATTTGGATCCAGAGTTGATTCGATACCCAGAGCGTGGGCAAAACGCGCCACCGAGCTGGGGCCCAGCATTTCGATCAAGCGCACTGCCGGAATGTTCTGTGAGACAGCCAGCGCTTTTCTCAGCGTTATTTCTCCCAGGTAGGTTTCGGAAAAGTTTTGCGGGCGCCAGTCCTTTGCTTTACTGGCGCCTCTAAAGACAATGGGGGCATCCAGGAGCAACTGATTTTGAGCAAACCCGTGCTTGATGGCATAAGCATAAACAATGGGTTTAAAAGCGGAACCTGGTTGTCGCCTGGCGCTGGTTGCTCGATTGAAAACGCTTTCATCAAAATTCTTTCCGCCCACCATGGCTAAAATATCACCGGATTTCACATCGATCGACACCAGTGCTGCCTGGGTTTCACCTTCCTTGATGTTGTTTTTTTCCATCCTAGTTTGCAGGGATTGAAGGCCGTCTGCCACGGCTTTTTCGGCCGCTTGTTGCAGCCTGAAATCAAGAGTGGTATAAATCGACAGTCCGCCTTTATAGAGCGTTGATGGGCCCAGAATATCTTCCAGATTTTTTTTGACATACTCTATAAAATAAGGCGCGCGGGTTGATCTCTGGCGGTCGTGGTCGGTGTGAATTTCTGTATTTATGGCGTGATCGTATTCCCTGGCGGCAATGATTCCTGTATCGAGCATTTGCTTTAATACAATATTGCGGCGTTTCAGTGCCAGCGCTTTGTTCACCAAGGGGGAGTAACGGGAGGGTGATTTCGGCATGCCGGCGATTAAGGCACATTCGGACAGGTCTAAATCCTGAACTGATTTTTGCGCACGATGGTTTTTCGGGGAGTCAAAAACAACGTTTTGGCCAGTTGCTGAGTAATTGTGCTGGCCCCCTCGATGAACTTTCCGGCCATAATATCTTTAATGATGGCCCTGGCGATTCCTTTTACATCGACGCCGCTGTGTTTATAAAACTTACGATCTTCCGTTGCTACCAGGGCCGCTCTAAGATACAGGGGAATTTGCTTCAGAGGCACCGGATCTCTTTTTTCAAGATATACTTCAGCAAGCAGAACTTTGTTGACCGAAAAAATGCGGGTGACCGCATGAGGTCGGAAACTTTCCAGGTCTCGAATCTGGGGTAAGTCATGGGTGAGGGCAAAGAAGGCACCCATAATTATGCCGGCTGCCACACCGGCCAGCAGGACGATGAGGATTGTTACAGATTTCTTGTTTAAGCGAAATTGCATGGTTGACTATGATGGTTGATAAATGTAATTAGTTGTAAGAATTCCTTAAATAATCAATTGAAAATCTTCAATCCTTTTACGGAGAATGCACATGTCAGAAGACCACCATCACCATCATCATGAACATGATTCCCATGGCGAGCTGTCATTTGATGAAAAAATCGAAAAAATGCTCAGCCACTGGATCAAACACAATGAGGATCATGCTTCAAATTACAGGAATTGGGCCGAAAAAGCAAAGGCAAATGGTAAAGCGGACAAACACAATGAGGATCATGCTTCAAATTACAGGAATTGGGCCGAAAAAGCAAAGGCAAATGGTAAAGCGGACGTCGGAGTGCTTCTTGAAGAGGCGGCGGATATGTCTTTGGCAATAAATGATAAATTTGAGGCGGCGTTGGCGTTGATTAGCGATAAGTAACAAATTTAGGCAACGCCGGAAAAACCCATGAACTGGTCAGACTTAGGATCCATTTTGTGCCCGTAGGCATCTTCACCTCTGAATTTAAACTCAATGTGAGCCGGATCAAGAGTACCATCGCCGCCGGCGTTTTGCCGAACGGTAAAATATACGGTGGCGGATAGATTGTCCTTATCGTAATATACATGTTTTGGAAAGGGGGGCAAAGTTACCTCGGTATCAGGAGTCGGGCGGCCGAAATTGTAGGCCTGGCCGGGACCGCTCTGGGTGGAGCGGCCGATACCCCAGTTGAGTACATTTTCTACGGATTCCCGATCC
>JAFDDW010000169.1 GCA_019310665.1 Deltaproteobacteria bacterium | reverse complement strand
CGGCATCCGTCCCAATAGGGCTGAGACCTCGGAACCGGCCTGGGTAAAACGGAAAATATTATCAATAAAAATAAGAACATCCTGTCCTTCTTCATCCCTATAATATTCAGCTGCTGTCAGGGCGGACAGTGCAACACGGGCTCTTGCTCCGGGAGGCTCCGTCATCTGCCCGTAAATCAGGGCTGCTTTGGGAAGTACACCGGCATCCTTCATTTCATGATACAGGTCATTGCCCTCACGGGTCCGTTCCCCGACCCCGGCGAATACCGAAATACCGCCGTGCTCCATAGCAATGTTATGAACCATCTCCATCATAATAACGGTTTTACCGACGCCGGCCCCGCCGAAGAGACCCATTTTCCCGCCCCGTGGAAACGGAACTAGCAGATCGATAACCTTGATACCGGTTTCAAGAACGCGTACCGACGTATCCTGCTCGGTAAAAGCCGGCGCTTCACGGTGGATCGGAAGCATCTTTTCCTGGCTTACCGGACCCAGTCCGTCAACGGGTCGGCCAACAACATTGAGAACACGCCCCAGGCCTGCTTCGCCAACGGGCATCATGATCGGTTTGCCGGTATCCTTTACCTCCTGTCCTCTCATCAGACCGTCGGTAACATCCATGGCAATGGTCCTGACCACATTGTCCCCCAGATGCTGGGCGACTTCAACAACCAGGTTGCCCTCTTCATCGCTGATGGCAGCGTTGCTGATCGTCAGTGCCGTATAGATTGTAGGTAGATTACCCTGTTCGAATTCCACATCCACCACAGGACCCAGGACCTGAATAATTTTACCAATGTTTTCTCCCATCGAAAGACCTCCGTCTGTATTCGTTGTTACACGCCTATAGCGAAAATATTATGTTCTCTTATTAAGCAGTCGGATGCTACCCGGTAGTATGGGGACGAAGTCCCTATCAGCATTTATCCTCTAAGTGCTTCGGCACCACCGACGATGTCCATCAGTTCCGCGGTAATGGATGCCTGCCTGGCCTTGTTATATGTCAGGGTCAAATTTTCAATCATGTCACTACATGCCGTGGTGGCATTGTCCATGGCCGCCATCCGCGCGGCATGCTCGCTGGTAGACGTTTCCAGCAGGCAGCTGTGCAACTGCACATGGACACTTTTTGGCAGCAATTCCCCCAGCAGACTGTCAGGCGACGGTTCACAAATATGCTCCGCCAGGTATTCTCCGACTTCCTCCGGAGCCTGGTCTTCCTCGCTTGCGATCAGCGGAATCGGAAGCAGCTGCTTTATCATTGGAACCTGTCGGCCGATACTGATAAATTCAGCGTAGATGACATAAACCTCGTCATAGTCCCCCTTCAGGTAGCCCTCAACAAACTTGCGCCCTGCTGTGGCGGACACATTGAAGCTGAAGGTCGTGCCGACAATGCCGATGTGCTCATCTTCAATCGTGAATTTTTCCTTCCGGCACCGGTCGCGTCCCCGTCTCCCAAAATTGGTGAAGGAAATTTCATTGGCATCACCTTTTTTTTGCTTTACAAAGGCCTGCGCCTTGTCAATCAGGTTGACATTGAAGCCGCCGCACAGCCCCCGGTCTGATGTACATAAAACCACATGAATTTTCTTTACTTCCTCACGCGGCACCAGTAAAGGGCTGGCTTCCTCACCGGATTTTTGAGCCAGGCTCCCCAGCACCTCCGAGAATTTGCTGGCATACGGGCGAAAATTTTCCATATTAGCCTGGGCGCCCCGCAATCTCGAGGTAGCCACCATATTCATGGCCTTTGTGATCTGCTTTGTTTTCTTAACTGCAGCAATTTTATTCTGGACATCTTTTAAGCTTGCCATAATCTGATAAACCTTCTATTTGATCGTATCCTTAAACTCCTCGCCGTAGGCATTCAGGGCTTCGGCTATTACTTTGTCCAGGTCGTCCGAAATTTCTTCTTTTTCCTTAAGCTCGGAAAAAATTTGCGGATATCTGTCCTCGATAAATGAGTACAGCCCGGCTTCATATTTAGCCAGAACATCGACCGGAAGCTGGTCCAGATAGCCCTTGGTTCCGGCATAAAGAAGGGTGACCTGCTTTTCCATTGGCAGCGGCTGAAACTGCGGTTGTTTTAAGATTTCAACCAGCCGCTGTCCACGCGTCAGCTGTTTTTGAGTGGCAACATCCAGGTCGCTGCCAAAAGCGGCGAATGCTTCCAGTTCACGGTATTGGGCCAAATCCAGCCGCAAGGTGCCCGCCACCTGCTTCATGGCTTTCACCTGGGCGGCACCGCCGACCCGGGAAACCGACAGCCCGACATTGATAGGCGGCCTGACACCGGCAAAAAACAGGGCCGGTTCAAGATAAATCTGGCCGTCTGTAATGGAAATAACATTTGTCGGGATAAAGGCGGAAACGTCACCGGCCTGGGTTTCGATGATGGGAAGCGCTGTAAGGGACCCTGCGCCGAGCTCGTCATTCATCTTGGCCGCCCGCTCAAGAAGGCGGGAATGGTTATAAAAAATATCTCCCGGGTAAGCTTCACGCCCGGGTGGGCGTCTCAGCAGAAGTGAGACCTGGCGGTAAGCCGCTGCCTGTTTTGAAAGGTCGTCGTAAATAATCAGGGCATGCTGGCCTTTATCGCGAAAGTATTCTCCCATGGCACAGCCGGCATAAGGTGCAATATACTGCAGGGTTGCCGGATCACTGGCACAGGCGGATACGATGGTGGTGTATTCCATGGCCCCGTTTTTTTCCAGCACGGCGTGGACCTGGGCCACCGTCGATTGTTTCTGCCCGCAAGCCACATAAATACAGAAAACATCCGTATCTTTCTGGGCCAAAATGGCATCAACGGCAACAGCGGTTTTACCGATCTGCCGATCGCCGATGATCAGTTCCCGCTGTCCGCGTCCCACCGGTGTCATGGCATCAATAGCCTTGAGCCCCGTATAGCAGGGCTCATGAACACCCTTGCGGTCGATAACACCCGGGGCGACCATTTCAACCCGGCGAATTTCCTTGGTTTCGATGGGACCCTTTCCATCCAAGGGTTCGCCGACGGTAGAAACGACCCGACCCAGAACACCTTCACCCACCGGAACCTCGGCGATCTTGCCGGTGCGTTTCACCATATCGCCTTCTTTAATATGGATATCTTCGCCCATGATGGCGCAACCCACATTGTCTTCTTCAAGATTCAATACCAGCCCCAGGATACCCCCCGGAAACTCTACCAGCTCCAGGGCCATGACCTTCTCAAGGCCGTAAACGCGCGCGATACCGTCACCAACCGACAAAACCACACCGGTTTCGCTCAGCTCAACTTCTTTGTCGTAATCCGTAATCTGTTCTTTAATAATTTGACTGATTTCTTCTGCTCTTAGTTCCATTAGACACCCTCACCCCTTTTTAATGATTCTCTCATATTGAGTAATTGTGTTTTAATACTCCCATCCAGAACAAGATCGCCGATGCGGGTCACGATACCACCAATGAGACCTGGATCCTGTTCAACTTCAAGAATAATATCCTTACCCGTCTTGTCCGACAGGGTGCTGCGAATCTTATCAACTGTCTCAGATGACAACTCGGTCGCCGAAACCAGGCTGGCCCGTGCAATGCCTTTTAATTCATCGGCCATCTTTTGATAAAAATCATTGATACTGCTCAAATAAACAAACCGCCCCTTATCAAACAACAGGCCTAAAAAGGATTTCATAACCGCTGATAGAGCCAGTTTCTCGATAACGGACCCCAGGACTTTTTTGCGCCCCTCAGCATTGTAAAGAGGATTGTTGATGGCCTGCTCGAGAGCGCCTTCCTTTTGGACTAAGGTACTGAAATCTTCAAGTTCTTTCCTGTAGGTTTCAATTTGCCCGTCTTCTTTTCCGATCAGCAAAAGGGCCTTGGCATAACGCCTTGCAATCGCCAGATTTTTCATCCTGCCACCACCTTCTTTAAATATTCATCAACGATTCTATTTTGATCTTCTCCCGTGATCTTATTTTTTATGATCTCTTCTGCCTTGGCCAGTGATTTTTCGAATATCTCTTTTTGCAGCTCTAATTTTGCCTGTTCAAACTCATGTTCAATATTTCGCCGGGCTTGAACCTGGAGCTTTTCGGCTGAGGCTTCAGCCTCCTTTAATATTCTGGCCTTGGCCTCATGTCCCTGGCGGATATAATCCTCAACAATTTTCTCGGCCTCTTTTTCCAGTTGGGCCAATTTTTGATTGTATTCGTCCAGCTGTTTTTGGGCCGCGGTCTTTTGTACCTCCAGATCTTCCAGCTGATCTTTGATAACTTTGATCCTGGAGCTAAGGGCCTGGGACAAGGGTTTACGCAAAACAAAAACAAGCGCGATCACCAGCACCGCAAAATTCATCACCCGAAAAGTATCCGTCGATACCCAACCCTTGGTACCGGAACCTTCACCGGAGGCGCATAGAGCCGTAGAGATTGAAAACACCAAAAACAACCCAACAAATAAAATGATGACCGCTTTGTTGTTCTTTCTAGGATGCGATCGGCCGGTATCGGAAATCTTCATCAAACAGCCCTCCCTAGAATTTTTTCACTGATTTGATCGGCGAAACTAGCGATTCCTTTTTTCAGGCTATCTCTGGCCACCTCGGCTTCTTTTTTTATTTTTTCACGCACTTGTGCTAACTCTACCTGTGCTTTCTGGTTGATGTCGGCAATAATTGATTTTTCTTCATCAGCCGCCTCCTGTACCAGAGCGTTCTTTTTTTCAACGCCTCTTGACCGCGCTTCCTTTACTCCCGCCACAAAGGCCTCATCTTTTTCCCGGGCGTATTTGGTGGAGGTTTCAATCGAGAGCTCGAGACCGGCTACTTTTTCTTTTCTCTGGGTCAGAATCTTGCGGATCGGTTTGTATAAAAGCAGATTCAGCACCCAGATGGTGAAAATAAAGTTGGCGATTTGAATCAGGATGGACCCGTCCGGAGTAACCGTTACCCCGCCTCCGCCGGATTCACCGGAAGAACCGAAGGCATGCAGTGGCAATAGGATACAGATTAGGGCTATCAAAAATAGAAGAAGCGGAAAACCTTTCCGGTAAATACCAGAAAATTGCATAAAAACCTCCTTCCACGATTTTTGCGCAACTAGTTCAAAAAATATGAGAATTTCCCCTGTTTATAGATAGACGCGACTGCGGCGGTCTATACCATCTGTCACAATTAGTTGTCAAAGGTTTTTTGAAAAATTTTCTCGTCTGGAATTAAACCAGGAATTTGGAGATAAGTGGTTTGGATTGTTACAAAAATATTACTAATGCGAGCGAAAATAAGTAGACATTGGGTGGCGGGTTCTTCGATTTCGAATTTTAGATTTGGGATTTCGGATTTGAAAGAGATGGACTGATTCGATTTCGGATTTGTGATTTGGAATTTCGGATTTAAACGGCGATAGAAAAATCAGAATACATCGTCATTGGTTGATTCTGTTTATAGTTTAACTCAATAAACCCAATCACCTCAATAAACTATTTATGCTTTGGTGCGGGGTGATAATCAGATCAATCCGAAATCCAAAATCCGATATCCGAAATCGAGAGAATCCGAAATCCAAAATCCGAAATCCGAAATCGAAACAATTCCATTATTTCTGCTGTTGTTTGGCATTTTCCGGTTGGTTCTTAACCAAAAAGTGAGGTTTTCCACCTTTCTCCGGGGGTGCCTTCAT
>JAFDDW010000168.1 GCA_019310665.1 Deltaproteobacteria bacterium | reverse complement strand
TAAAAATTCCAGCACTTGCTGGAATTACCTGTACTTATCACAAAAACTTGAGAAAAACGATTTGCCGGAAACGCGCGAGGTGATTTTGAAAGCGATTGCCAGCGGTTCAGTGATTTCTTGGCAGCATATCAACCTGCTCGGCGAATACGATTTCTCGGAGGAAAGGCTGCAAGATTCTTTCGGTATTAAGCTCCCAAAATCGATGACCTAAATGGGTGAAAATTCGGGAGGTGGGAAAATCCAGAAATCTCTTGCTCATTGAGGACTTGGCTAAAATCCTATGAGACTTTACGTACCTTTGTTGGAATAGAACCTATACACTTTTTTCCTTAAAAAAAAGCCGCTCAAAAATGAGCGGCTCTCTTTTTCTGGAAACTCAGTTCTGGTTAAGCTTATGGTGCAGCATTTCTATTATCATGCTAATTGAATCACTAATTTTTTTTCGAGCACGTTAGCCGCTTTTTTAAGCGTCTTGAATGTGATAGCCTCATCTTCAGGATCGAGCAGCCGATTTAACGCGGATCGGCTGGTATGCATTTTTTTGGCGAGTTCTGTTTTGGTGAGGTTTTGTTTCTCCATTTCCGCTTTTATCTGAAATGAAATAACTCTTTTGATCGCAACATCCTCAACCTGTTCCCGGATCCCTTCCGCATCCAGGAAGCTATCAAAACTTGCTCCGATGTTTTTGTGTTTCATTGTTCTCATCTCCTGAGGGTATCTATGTTTTGGTATCTTTTATAAATTTTCGCATTCGATTTTTGGCCAGTTCTAAATCGCGCTTGGGCGTCTTTTTTGTTTTTTTTATAAAACCATGCAAAAGGACCATAAGGTTTTTATATATGGTAAATATAATACGGGCATTATCACCATTTGCTAAAACCGACCGAACTTCGAATAGTTTGTTCCCGAGAGACTTTGCTACCGGCATCCCTACCGGCCAGCCGAGTTCAACGGTCTTTACATCCTCTCCAACAATTTTCTTGTCCTTCTTCGATAGGCCCAAAAGCCAATCACGTACCGGCATTCTCCCATTATCGCTTTTGAAGAAAAACACGGCTATTTTTTTCGTTTCGTTGCCACGGCCCTAATGTACCAATCCTGGTACGTCCTGTCAAGTAATTTTATGGCTGTCGAACATGGCTGGCATCATTTAATTTTTGTTTGAAAAGCTAGATTATAAGCGACAGTTAAAATATTGAGGAAAACTGTGTCATCTTAACGCCCCGGAATTTCAAAACCTCCATCCACCTTGAAATTCCAGTGCTTTTTTTTCGGTAAAATTCTTCCGGGAACGGCTTATCGGTCTGATCTTTTAAACGCGGAACCAGGGTAATCAATAGCCCTACTCAATTTTGTCACTCGGAGCATCACTTCGACAAGCGACGGTGATACACCTCGTATACTAATCTGCTCCCACCCCGCCGCCCTCTGGTAAAGCAAATATTGTTTCAGGCTCATCGTTCCCCTGGCCCCCACCCACCCTGCGGCGTCCAGATTTCTTCGCAGGCTTCGAAAACTGATCGCCGCAATGAAAGGATTGAACCACTATCGTCGCTTGTTCAATCGACCAAAGTGCTCTTGTCTTTTCCAACACCCCCGGACCTGGAAAAATTCAGAAAAAAAAGCTTAACCCTACCCTACTACTAATCCAGATCGCCCCATATATCGCAAATGAGGAGGCCAAAAATATCTCTCAAGGTCGGGTTTCGTTGAAGCATGGCCGATTTCAAATACCTGGTGCAGGCTTATGTTTCGGTTTTGCACATTTCCGAAGACGCTGGACAAAAGAACTTTGGCTCTAATTCCTTTGGGGGGAGGAGAAATTAGACGCCGGCGTAATCGATCAACGCAGGGCGTAGGAGTTTTGAATGTCTTGTGATGATACATATCTGTCTAAAAATATCCCTTGCTATAATCCAAATATGGATGTATTATGCTATCAAATCCTTACAAATTATGATGAGGCCATGTTCCCGAGAGATCTTTTGACAAAGCTTGAGCTGTGGGCTGTTGCCGAAGACCGAAAGCCGCTCGTTATCCGAGGTGCCAGGCAGGTGGGCAAAACCGTAACCGTCAAGATGTTTGGAGAGCGTTTTGAGAGTTTTATCTATTTGAATCTGGATGTTCACGGGGAATCGGACATATTCCGCCGGAAATTGCCGGTCCAGGATACGTTCCAGGCCATTCTTCTGAAAGCCAGGCAGTCACCGGTAAAGGGAAAGACACTTCTTTTTCTTGATGAAGTTCAGAATTGTCCTGAAGCCGTTGAAAGTCTCCGCTACTTTTATGAAGAGTTGCCCCATATCCACGTTATCGCGGCCGGATCTCTTCTGGAGATTGCCCTGCATGACAAGCATATCAGTTTTCCGGTGGGCCGGGTCCAGCAGCATTTTCAGTATCCTTTAAATTTCAGAGAGTACCTGACGGCTATGGGTGCGGAAGAAGCTGTCAAGGCCTTTGATACCATACCGGTGCAGACCTATGCGGTGGATGGGTTAATGGATTATTTTCACCGGTATGCGCTGATTGGCGGGATGCCCGAAGTGGTTGCAGGATATGTTAAGGACAATAATGTCACGGCCCTGAACGGCATTTATGATTCCCTGCTGGTTTCTTACCAGGATGATGTAGGAAAATACGCACGGAATCCCACCATGGCCACGGTTCTTCGTCATTGCATTGAAACAGCGCCGTTCGCGGCAGGCCGGAGAATCACCTTTGCCGGATTTGGGAAGTCCAACTACCGATCGCGTGAAGTAGGCGAAGCCCTTCGCACCTTGCAGCGCGCCCTGCTTATTCACCTGATTTATCCTTCTACTTCCACTAAAATTCCGATTGTGCCCGACCTGAAAAAATCTCCTCGCCTTCAATTATTGGATACAGGACTGCTGAACTATTTTGTGGGCCTCCAGGAACAATTTTTCTATCATGATAACCTGCATGCGTTTTACAGGGGCATGGTCGCTGAGCATATTGTCGGACAAGAACTGATTGCAGCCGCTTCCAATACTCGAAAAAAACAATGCTTCTGGGTAAGGGAAAAGAGTCAGGCGCAGGCCGAAGTTGATTTTCTTGTGCAATACAAGGGCTATATTGTTCCGGTTGAGGTTAAAGCGGGCAAAACAGGCAGGCTGAGATCATTATTTCAATTCATGGACAGATGCCCACATCCTTACGCAGTTAGACTCTATGCGGGCCCCCTGGAAGTACAACCGGCGAGGACCCTGGCCGGCAAGAAATTCTATCTTTTGAATATACCCTATTTTCTGGCCTCACACGTTCACCAATACCTGGACTGGATGATGGTGGAAATTAGTTGAAACCGACTTATTTTATTGACTAGGAAGAAACCGGGTAATATAAATACCAGTTAGGGGCTTCGCCCCAATTGGTATGTTCCATTATTCCATGATTGAAGCAAAACCTCAGAGCGCAAAAATTCTCTTGTATTTTCATTAGGTTGTAGAAATTCCGAGACGTTAATTAGTGATTGAATCCTTTTTGTCATCTCAGCCATTATTGACCCGGCTCAAAAGCATAAGGAGACCGTCATGAATGCCAAAATTCTTATCAAAAGAAGATTCAAAAAGGGAAAACAGAAAGAGATTATCGCCTTACTAAGAGAACTACGCTCCAGCGCCCTCCATCAATCCGGCTACATCTCCGGAGAAACCCTCACCTCTTCCGAAGATCCCCAGGCCCTTATGGTAATAGGAACCTGGCAGGACATGGAAAGCTGGTATAGCTGGAAGCAAAACAGTACAAGACAAACCCTGGAAAAAATGCTGGAGACATACCAGGAAGAATCCACCGAGTATCAGGAGTATACCCTGGGAGCGTTCATCGAGGAATAGACCAAATCCCCGGGCAATTAAGTAACCCGGAATTTGAGGTACTCTTCAAGGCCTTCGCTTCTGCCGAGTTCTTGGAATATGGCCGTGTTACGTGTTGCGAGTTGCGCGTTACTAATGGGGCGAAGCCTTAGCGTGTCATAGGTTTGATGTTTCTTATTTTTTGTCTGGCCCCTCGCCGTTTAAATCCGCAATCCGAAATCCCATATCCCAAATCGATCAGTCGTATCCTTCCTTTTTCAAAAGTTCCTGGTGCCAATGCGCAAATTGGTACATCCCGATAAAGCGGTCATCGTCATTGATAATGCCGATGGCCATTTCCAGGACCCCCCTGCCATAGGCATTGCTGTATTCCTCAGAACTGCGCGATTGAAGAAATTCCCGAACAAGCTCCTGGGTGGTGCGTTTGGTTTGATCCTTGCGGATGTCGATGGGATCTTTGGGCTCCTCAAAGGGATCCCATTTATCGTAGCCTTTTTTAAGGATATGCTTCTGACGTCGCGGCGACATGGCGTCAAACACCGCTTTTTTGCGTTGTTCGACCTCTTCGACCGAAAATTCGCTCATTTCTTTTTCCTCGAATGGCGTTAGTGTCACGTTCCAAATTACAAATAAATTACAAATCTCAGAATGCTTGGAATTTTTTATATTCAAAGACTCAACTATAACTATATATCATGTTCGACTTTTTATAACGTATTTATGGGACATATGTCTAGGGCTTGGATTTCTCCACCGGTTCTTCGGCGACCCCGAGAAATACTTCATTAAAATCCATTATCATGGCCGAGGATAATGGAACGAGCAGATCCACCAGTTTGACGTTTCTGGATTCGATATCTCGCAACAACTCGGCCGATATCTGCTGCAATTGGGTGTGGACAGCATCCAGATTAACCGTCGGATATTGCTCCCCCTGTTTGAATCCCGATTTGCCGCAGGTATGACCGGCGCCGCCGATGGCGGTGGGGATTCCATAAAAGCGACAGGTGAGAGGTCGGTAATCATAAAGTTCGCACAGATCTTCCTCGTTCAAAAGCGGACAGCGAACCCGTTCAAGTGCCATTTCGGCAAGTAGTTCACCCTCATTTCTTCCGGACTGGAGCTCTTTAAAAGCCTTGCGTTTGATTTTATAAATCCCGCGGTCCGCACGGTTGGCTTTTTCAACAAGCTCAACCTTGGTGGCGCCCTGAAATTTTTCATTGAACTTGTGATGAAGATAGAGTGCTTCGATGAGCGTCAGATCAAACAGGGCAAAACAGCAATCTGCACATTTTTCCTCGCACTTAACACACTCGGCATGGGCTGCTTTGACCCGATCAAAAGCCGCCTCCGCTTTTTCAACCAGCGCTTCGTATTTTTCAAAATAAGGTTTAAGGTTGATGTCCATGGTTCCGTCTGTCGCTCCTTTTAGCTGTGGTTCAGGGTTCAACGTTCAGGGTTATGTTACTGTGCTATGCCTCAAGACATTCCATTCTCGTGGTTTATTTACAGCGTCCACGGCTATACGTTACAGAATGACCCGACCCGGCTAATCTCGATAGGCTAAATTCAGCCTGAGCCGTTCGGCTTTGAGCTCACAGCCGATGGGCTTACGGCCGAAGGGTTTGCAGCCGATTGGTTATTGCATGCTTAACCTATGAATCTCTTGTATGAAACTTCATTAATTTAGACAGGATTATCAGGATTTATTTTGAACTCGTATTTCTTTATCTCTTTATCCTGTCCATCCTGTTGATCCTGTCAGAAAATGGTCTGCCTATGCCGTTGAACGGTTATATTTTCTTGATGTTTCACGTGAAACATTAACAACAGGTTTTAAGCTCTAAATTTTATACGGCAGTCTACCGAATAAAGCATCTAACGGAAATAAATTCGCCAGTACACTAAAATTATTGCTATATTGTCCTTAAAATAGATAGAATACATTAATTTTAGGCACTTTAGACATTTTAGACATTTTAGGCATTTTCCGTAATGATTACTTCCCAATACAAAATCGGCTGAAGATTTGATCCAGCACGTCCACTTTGACATTGGTCCCGAGGATTTGGCCCAGTGAATCTATCGCCTCCTGAAGATGGATGGCAACCAGCTCCATCGGGGTGCCGTTGTCCAGCGCGCGATTAATATTCTCGGCGGCCTCAAGGCTGTCCTCCATGAGCAATTTTTGCCTTACATTGGGTACGATGGCCGAATCCAAATCAATGGGCTCTTTTCCTAAAGCGGTTGCAATAATCTGATCCTTAAGACGATCGATGCCACGGTCATACAGCGCCGACGTCTGGACACACGCCATTTCCCCCCAGGTTGGGGGCAATTTGACAAGATTGTCGCCGTTGACCAGATCGATTTTATTTAACACAATAATGAACGGCTTAGAGCGAATACGTTCAAATATATTTGTGTCATCGACCGTCAATGGGCGGTGGGCCACAACCATGAAAAGAACCAAATCGGCACCATTAATATTTTGAACGGTTTTTTCGATGCCGAGGGTTTCTATGGGGTCCTGCGTGTCATGGAGCCCGGCGGTATCGCTAAGGATAATCGGGAAGCCCTGGATATTTAATGTTTCTTCAACTATGTCCCGGGTGGTACCGGGCCAGGAAGTAACAATCGCCCTTTCCTTTTGAACCAGGCAATTGAGCAGGCTTGATTTTCCCACATTGGGCCGGCCGGCCACGGCAACCTTTAACCCGTCCCGCAGGACCTTACCTTCGGCATGGTGGCGAATCAAAGTGCCCAGAGGTTTTATGATCCTGGCTTCAATCTCGCTGGCAGCCCGTTGGGGTTGAGCGATGTCTTCAACATCATCCGGAAAATCAATGGCGGCTTCGGTTCGGATTAAAAACTCGATCAGATATTCCCGAATCTGCTCCACCGAACTCCTTAGCTTGCCATCGACCTGAGCGCTGGCAACCTGCAGGGATTTATCCGTACGGGCGTTGATGATATCAATTACCGCCTCGGCCTGGGTCAGATCGATGCGACCGTTTAGAAAAGCTCTCTGGGTGAATTCTCCGGGCTGGGCAAGGCGCGCGCCGTGTTTCAACACCAATTCCAGAATGGTGTTCAATGCCACCTGGCCGCCATGGGCGTTGATTTCGACCACATCCTCTCGAGTATAGGATCGCGGAGCTTTCATAACGGAAAGCAGGACCTCATCAACAATTCGCCCGCTAGCGGGATCAACGATATGGCCGTAGTTCAAACGATGGCATTGGAAACCATTGCCCGATGGCATTGGAAACCATTGCCGGAGGGATCTTCCGGGGCAACGAATTTTCCGGGGCAGGATAGGGGTTGTTTTTCAGCGCAAGAAAAAACTGCCGCGGCAATCATAACGGCCCTGGGCCCGGACAGTTTAATGATTCCGATTCCACCCCGGCCGCCGGGTGTCGCGATGGCTGCTATAGTGGAATTATCCATAACTATTGCGACGGCTGCCTGCTATGCTCGCTATTTTTTTTAGGAAATATTACCAGCTTTCGCATATAGCCCTCGCCCCGGCTCTTTGTCTGAACGTCAGGATCATCCTTTAATGCCAGATGAACGATCCGGCGGTCGTAACCGTTCAGTTGACCCAGGGAAATAGGCTTGCGCATGCGTTTTGATTTATCCGCCAGACGCATGGCCAGTTTTTCCAGATTGAGTTCTCTGGTTGCCAGATATCCTTCAACATCCACCTGGACCCTGATTTTGTCATTATGGTTATTGTGTTTATTGACGATTTTGTCCACCAGGGACTGAATGGCCTCGAGCGTTTGTCCCTTCTTTCCAATGAGAACCCCGGCATTACCGCCGGCGACATTCAACCGCAGCCGGTC
>JAFDDW010000167.1 GCA_019310665.1 Deltaproteobacteria bacterium | reverse complement strand
CAGGAGATAGTCATATTTGGAACCGGAAGCAAAGGTTGCTGTCATCGCCTTCAGGCGTTTCTTGATTTCAGCGTTAGCGGAATCCAGGCGGGAGGCATCACTGTAAAGCTCATGGGCCTGGTCGCGAAGGTCCCGTTTTTCAAATGCCTGCCCGATCGAAAATTTTATCCCGGACAGATCCTTTCTGCCCAATTTTAACCCTTCAACCAGTTTATCAAATTCCTTGACCGCCTTTGACGGCGAATTCATCTTCAACAGGCTTTCCACCAGTCCGGGTACAATTTTTTCAACGGGATACTCTTCTTTAAACATTTTCACGTATTCCGCAACTGCTTCAGCGTGCAGCCCCATTTCCTGGAAAGCAGAAGCACTGTCAAGTATTTCGGAGACGTCGCCCTGGCTGGAAAACGATTTTTTTAACATCGAAATGTCTTTGGCCGAAACGTCCTTGGGCTGGGTGTCTTCCTGATCGGCAATTTCTTTTTTTAACAGATTAATCCGCTTTTTGATCTTATCCTGTACCGGGGCATCCTCGGAAGATACAATGGAGATAATACTCTCATAGATATTTAGCGAGTCACCATACAATCCCATGGATCGGCAAACTTCGGCTTCATTGATTCTGGACTCTATATCGGTTCTCATTGCGTTTCACAAACCTTTCATGCGTTTATTTCTTAAAGAGGCGTCTGATCCCTTTGGTTGATTTGGCAGGTTTTAATGATGGCAGTAATATATCGCATTGAAGCCGCATCATGGCAATCGGCACAAAAAATCCCATCAATATAACCAGGTATCCGGCATCCGTTCTTCGGATGTAAAGCCGACCTTTTTTAAAAATCAGGTCGGTTTCTCTCATCCCGGCCAGTGATTCTATGAACACACGCCAGTCCCTGCTTTCAACTCCATCCGGCGGGGCTTGATTAAACTCTATATAAACCGGATCACCGGCAAAAGAGAACAACATAAGGCCCTTGACGCCTTCCGTACCCAAAATGTCTTTGAACAGTTTTTGCATTTCAACTTTCCAACCAAATTATCAGCCGGCTTCAGAGCAGCAAAAAAAATTTCACTCGCTTAGGACCTGCAGCAGTTTGTCTCTCGGGCATTTGGGATTTACCGCAAAGACGGTGGTTTTTTCACCGGGCAAAAGGATGAAGTCGTTTTTCTCACCTTTATCGATATAGCCCATCTCCAGATCACCCATATTAAAAAAATTTCCGACCCTGGATAGTTGCTGGATCCGACTGTCCCAGGAGTTGTCCTGATAGATATCCTCCAGACCGCAAAAGGGTCCTAACTTGTCTTTGATTTTCTCTTTTATTTTCAGAATGATATCTTCTGGATCGGGTTCAGAGGGCTCAACTTCCTCCATTACGGAAGGTTGTATATCCTCGACAACGTTTTCATCTTTGCGTCTTGCAGCTTCAAGAATCAAATGCGGCATCTCGCTGAAAATTCGTTTCTCTTTTAAAGCACATCCGTTTTGAATGGACAGATTTACCTGGTCCCATGAAAATATCTCATAGGCGGCATTTTCACCCTGCAAACCATTTACCCTGGCATCCAGCAATTCACCTTCTTGAAAAAAGAGAATCCCCTTTTTGCGCGAAAATTTATCTTCCAGCCGTATGGTGCAAGTCTTTTGTTCCATTTCCACCAGCTGTAAAAACATGCCGGAAGACACATTGTGCAGGGTTCCGCCATCCGATTCCTTTCTTAGCGTGGTCATTATCTGACGGGCCAGTTTTTCAATTAAAAACGGTTTGGCGATATGACCAACCGCGCCGCCTTCCCGCGCCAGGTGTTCCATTTCAGGGGTGCTGTAACCGGTAATAACGATGACCGGAATATCCGGAGAGTGCTCCATGATATGGGCCAGCAGCTCGAAGCCATCCATCCCGGGCATCTTTAAATCGGTGACAACCAGCGAGATCGTGTGTTTTTTCAGGCTCTCCACGGCTTTAAGCCCATCTGAAGCCAGCAGAATGAGGAAAGAATCTTTAAATTTTTGGAATCCCTCCTTCAGAGTCAGCAACATTTCGTGGTCATCATCCACCAGCAGCACATTCTTGATCATGGGGTATCCTTTTCTAAAGCTCAACGCTGAAATTCTCCAGCTGCTTGGAATATTTGTCTGACCATTCAGCGACAGAGTCCCGGAGTTCCGGGAGCAACCCCAGTTCCTGCGCCAATTCCCTCACAGAGTCTATAACGCCGTTAATCAATTCCTTATCACTTGCTGCACCGGAAAAGGAAATTTTGTGGTTGGCATACTCGAACTCGTCGGCAAAAGGATCCATAAAAGCATATTTTTCAGCGTTCTCCACAAACTTCTTTTTTAATAGTTTGTGAAAATCGGTCTTCATCCTCTTTTGGGATAAAACCGCGGTTTCAAATATCACCATTAATTCTTCCAGCATGATTAATATCGCCTTGGAAGGTCGGGTATAAGTAGTTCTGGATTCGCCTTCCGCCTTCATTTTTGAAAGGGGGATACGGCAAACGTTAAAGGTGGCACCGGATTCCTTGGTTTTGCGAATCAACAATTCCTGGTTCTTTTTTGAAGGTCCGGGTTCTCCATTGCCCCAGGAATACGATCCGCCCATAATTTTCCCATTGATAATAAAAATTAAACCACCTTCTTGGGTGTTGCCCATCGCAACATCGATATAGCCGGTCAATTTCTCTGAGCTCATCTTCCGTATAAGACCTTCTATGTCTGTGAACTCGGTGCTGAGACCTTCATATATCTTTTCCGCAGAGGGAATGCTCGCCCAAAAGTAAACCTCATCAAGCGAAAGCTGATATATATTGACCGTGAAGTTGGATTGTCCGCCGGCGTTTAGTAGATGCTCAACGGCTGCGGCCCCTGTCAAATCAGTTTCCTTTTCTTCATAGAAGGCGTTTAACAGATCGTCCTTATCGAAAAATATGACACCTTCGGCAGCATGGGATTTAAAATACACACCACCGGAGCCGATTTCACCCTGGTAGTGCTCAAGCAATTTTTTTATGTCCAGGTAGTAAACATTGAGGTTTTCGATTATCGGTTTTTCTCTGGGGATAATGACCATTCTAAGTTTTTAAGCTCCTCGGTGCCTCTCCGTCGACCGGGTCGACTGTTGATTACACGAACAAAAACATCCGATAAAATTCGACTTCCGTGGTAAATAACTTGTACTCTTTTATATGAAGAACCAAGTCGCTTTCATTACCGTGGTGACAGCAGGCCGATCCGCAGGCCGATCGTCTTCATCATCGTCGCCGTAAGCGTTCAATGGAAAGCCTGATGCTATCTTGCATTCTGGAGATAGCTTCAGCAAGTTCTCCTATTTCATCCGTTGAGGTTGTTTTAACTTCCATCTCGAGTTCGCCCACACTGATACGATCGGCGACATTGGTCAGAGATTTGATTTTTCCGGTCAGCCGATGGCCATAAACCGTGACGATTAGGCCGATCAGCAAGAGGGTTATACCCAAAACCGCCCATGTGATCAGCCTTGCTCTATCGGTTAATGCTTTGGCCCGGGATTGCATCAGTTTCACCGGGCCGGTGAATTCATCCATATAGGTTGTGGCCGCGACGACAAACCGGGTCCCGGCAATTGGTGTGCACACCATAAATTTGTCGCGGAATTTCCCGTCCTTATCCTGCCAGGTGTAATATCCCTGTGATTTTTTGCCTTTCCTGACCCCAGTATATACTTTCCAGAAGCCGGAAAAATTTCTTCCAAGGGGTTTTTTCAATTTACTCATATCGATGCCGATTATTTTCTTGTTAACATGGGCCCAGGTTCGCCAGACGCCGTCTGATCCCGGTAGTTCATAAAGCGCCGTATAACCGGTCATTCCCACCTTTTGTGCAGCAAGTGTTTTAAACCCCATGTCCTCATTGAAGTCTTCTCGTATTATTTCCGGATGGCTCAACAAATACAGTTCGCACTGCTTCGCAACGCCGACTGATATGTCCGCAATTTTTTCTTCCGCCATCTGATTGACGAACCTGGAGCTTTCCCGGGTGAGCAAATCGGACATGGATTCAAGTTGCCACAAATAGAGCAGGCTGGCCCCGGCCATCAAAATTATCGGCACCACCATAAATAACAAAAGCATTTTGGCCCGCAACCCGATGCCTTTGGACCTGCGCCGGGCCTTTTTAGCGGCTTGGCGGGCCTCAGGTGTAACGGCGGTTGAGCGATTGTCAATGGTTGTGGTAATAGACTCCAGCGTCGGCCGGGTGTCAATTTCAGACTGCGCCGGCGGCGGCTCTGGTTTCGACACCACAATGAGATGGGTACAGGCCCGACATTTAAAACTGGCAGCTTGGCCCTTTATTTTTGATGGATCTATCCGGTATTTTTTTCCGCACTCTTCACAGATAATAATCATACCAATTTCTCCTTAACCTCAAACCAAGCAGACAGAAATCACTAATCTACCAATAAATACGCGTTCGAAAATTCCAAAAAATGCCTAAAGTAAAGGAATTCTGCCTATTTAAAAATGATTCACATCCTTAATTTTAGGCAATTTAAATTTTAGGCATTCCTTCAACACTCCTGTTTGAAATCTGGAATAAGTCTGACACAAAACGCACAAAATCAGTTGCCAACTATGAACTAAGTATTTGCGTATCCTTTTGCCCGAATAATATCGGCCATATTTTTGCTAAATACCGCTTTTTTCTCTTCACGTCTGATTTCCCCGGCAAGTCTGTCGACCAGCTCCGTTACGAGGTACCCTGGCAAGCTATTCACATCATGCCCCAGGGCCTGAACTTCGTCTTCGATTAATACACCTGCAATCGGGCCGATGGCCAGCGCAAATTCATCAAGCAGACTGCGGAAAAAATTGCCATCCACCGGGATAACTTCCTTTTCCACCTTTTCGATAAGTCTGAGCTTTAAAAGTTTGGAAATCATTTCCCTGATGGTGCCCATGCTTAATCCGGTTTTTCCGGCAAGCGCCCCCAGCGTCGCCTTGCCATCCAATTCCATGAGGATTAGCAGCGTTTGGCCATCCAGGGAAAAATTACCCAGATCATCTCTGACCTTACGCTTGTAAATCATGGAAGAGATATCACCTGAAGATAATATCATGGCATCACCTGTACGGGATCATTGTTTCTCAAAGAAATGCCAAAAATTTAGGCATTTTCCGGTTTATCCGGGTTAGGGTAACATTAACGATCCCGCAACGACTTTATTTCCTTTTTTAAAGCTTTAATTTCATCATGAATGTATTTTTTTATCTCCTCGACGGCTTCCGCCAGGGTCTCAACCGAAGGTTCCCGCAAAGTGACAACATCAGGCTCCTGATCTTGGTCGCTGGCCGGCAACTCGACTGCTTCGGCCTCAAACAGTTGAGCAGATGGTTCGCTGACGGTTAGGGGCGCTTCCTCTCTCTTTTCTTCGGTTTCCGCTCTATCGGTTGGGGTGGGTTTGGCTTTGGGCTTGCGCTGACCGCCGGTTTTGCTTTGGGATATCTGTGCCCTTAGCTCTTTGTATCGATTCATCTCAGCTCGCAAAATCTTTTTTTTGACCGTCTCCCCCATATCTTTGGAAAGCACTACTTTGTCTAAATTGGAGAAAACAGAGTTGAGTATTTTAAATGCTTTGGGGTGAGACTTGGCACGGTTTGTTTTGATGTAATCGCCCAGCGACCTAAGGATTTGAAGAAACGTCA
>JAFDDW010000166.1 GCA_019310665.1 Deltaproteobacteria bacterium | reverse complement strand
CAAGTCGGAACAAATCCTGAATCCGAATTGTTTTGATGCGGGCATAATAATGTTTAGCAATCAGGATTGCAAGCAAAAATGTAGGTAACCCTTAAACGGGTTTACGGCAGACCTTCTATTACCATCTGGGGGGATTTTTTCCCGTTCCAACGGTTATAGTGGAGCCTGAAGACGATCTGATCAAAGCTTGTTTTTTGGGCGTCATCAGCCTCAACGTTGAATTGGATGGCCGGGATAGTCGTCCGGGCGTACCCGGATGCCTGGCTTAAAAACATGCGCCGATGGTTTTGGCCGACGATTTTTGAGTTTAAGACTTTAACGTTTCTGGCCAGAAAGAGCGGTTCGGGGTTTCCGGTGCCATAAGGCATCAGTAATTCCAGTTCATCGATGAGACCATCTGAAATCGAGGTAAAATCCAGCTCACAATCAATATGTATGACAGGCGTTAAAGCGTCAGGGGATGTTGTCCGTTGGATTACACTTTCAAAGGCATTCTGGAAATCAGCAATTTTTTCCTCCCGGATCTGCAATCCGGCCGCCATCGCGTGACCCCCGAAGTTCTCAAGAAACGATTGACAGTCTGCCAGGGCATCATAAAGATTGAGTCCTTCCACCCCTCTGGCAGAGCCCTTACCCATACCATCCTGCAATGAAATCAACACCACCGGGCGATGGTACTTTTGCATCAGCCGGGAAGCGACAATTCCCAGTACCCCGGCATGCCATCCTTCCCGAGACAATACCAGGGTCTGCCGGCCCAATAAGGATGGGTTGTTTTCTATAAACCGCTGAATATCTTTCAGGATTCCCTTTTCAAGATCCTGTCTTTTACGGTTCAGCAAATTAAGCGTGTGCGCTGTTTTTTCGGCAGAATCGGTGTCGGTGGCGCATAAAAGATCAACCGCCCGTGCAGCGTGATCCATGCGGCCGGCGGCATTTAACCGGGGGGCCAACCTGAAGGCGATATCCTCTGCATTCGGCGACTGGTTTTGGATGGCGCTGGCTTCCACCAGCGCCCTCAATCCGGGGCGCTGGCCGGCCTTGATGAGTTCAATCCCGGTTTTACATAAGATGCGGTTTTCCTCGATGAGCGGCACCATGTCGGCCACTGTGCCGAGGGCCACCAGATCACAATATTCCTTTAAATTGGGTTCCGGTTTCTCATCCCAGAATCCTTTTTTTCGCAGGTGTGTTCGCAGGCAAATTAACAGAAAAAAAGCCACACCGACCCCGGCCAGGTTTTGCAGACCCGCACTGCAGTCAGGACGCTTGGGATTTATTACCGCTAAGGCGGGCGGGATGCCTTCGGAAATATTGTGGTGATCCGTAATAACCATATCAATGCCGAATCTGTTGGCCGCTTCCACTGCTTGATGGCTGCCGGAGCCGCAATCGGCGGTGATGATCAAATCGACTTGATTGGGGTGTGCGTATTGAGAAATATGCCGGGGCTGGATACTATAACCTTCCGTGATTCGGTGGGGAATGTAATAGGAAACATCGGCCCCGACATACCGCAAGAAATTCAGCAGGACAACCACCGCGGTAATGCCGTCAACATCATAGTCGCCAAATACCAGGATTTTTTCATGGTCGACAATTGCTTTATAGATGCGATTGACCGCCGCTTCCATATCTTGCAGAGAAAAGGGCGGACGTAAATTGTTCAGGGAGGAGTTAAAAAAGCATTGTGCATCCGGCAGCGTTTTAATATCGCGGTTGACCAGGACCGTGGCGGTAATGGGGTTGCAGTTCAACTGCCGGCTCAATGTTTTTACGGCTTCCGGATCCGGTTGAAGCCTGTGCCAATGTTTATTCATGAATGCGCCTTATATCTTAGATTGCGGTGCGGAACAACCAAAAATGATTTGGGATTTAGTAAGTGGTTGATTAAGTTGATGGGTTGAACAGTTGATTAAGTTGAAAGGATTGGGGGAATCAACTTTTATTTCCCTTCCGCTTTTTTATTGAAATAACCCATGATATGATTATACTAATTAAACGACTTTAATCAGTGTTTGAGCATGTAACTCTTGCCATGTCAACCAATCATGTGTCTGGCGAAACCATTAAGCAGTATTACCGTGTCAATCGCCGGGAAATCGCCTTTTTAAGATTTATTTTCGAAGCCTACGATGGTCTGGCGGTATTGGAGACGCTGGATCCGGAGGCCGGTTTGATTGTTTTCCACATTGCACCCGGTTGTGAAGGTGATGTAGAAATGATATTGCAGGATCTCCAAAAGGATATCATGATGGAGTCGGCACCTGACCCGGACAAGCCGGAATTAACTATCGAAAATTGAATATTGAATATTTGTGGATGTCGCTTCGCGCTGTCATTTTTATGATCATTTTTTTTATAATTGATCCGTCGACGGCGGACCTTAAATGGTCAATATTCAATCTCATCAGGTTATAGGGATAAAGTAGGTAAGAAATTATATGGTAAACAAATACCTATATTTAAACACCATCGGTTGCCAGATGAACGTTTATGACTCCGAGCAGATTGCCATGCGGCTGGCTCGACTGGGATATCAGCAGACATCGGCCCTGGAAATGGCGGATCTGGTTATTGTCAACACCTGTACCATCCGGGCTAAAGCCGAGCAAAAAGCCTTCAGTTTTTTGGGACGGCTTGCCAGACTGAAAAAAAAGAAACCGGGTCTTATTACCGGCGTTGGCGGATGCGTGGCCCAGCAGGAAGGAGAAAAAATATTTAAACGGATTCCTTACCTTGATCTCGTATTTGGAACCCAGGCCATTAATCGGCTACCCGAATTAATCCAAAAAATCGAGACCAAACGCTGCCGCATTGTCGATATCGCAATAGACGATAAACCTGAGTTTGCGGAGGCCCATTCCATTGTCCGGCAGAATAGCCAGATGTCCCGCTTTGTCACCATCATGCGCGGCTGCGATAATTTTTGTTCATATTGTGTGGTCCCCTATGTGCGCGGTAGGGAGACGAGTCGACATCCGGACGTTGTTATTAATGAAATCCAAGAACTTTCCCAGGCCGGCCTCAAAGAAGTTACCTTGCTCGGTCAAAATGTAAACAGTTATGGAAAAAAGGAGGGTCTGTGTTCCTTTACGGAACTGCTCTTCCGCGTTCGTAATATCGAACAACTTTTGAGAATACGATTCACAACCTCCCACCCCAAGGATTTAGATGATGACTTGATCAACGCATTTAGAACCAATGATAAACTATGTAATCATATACATTTGCCGGTCCAATCGGGATCCAATCGTGTATTAAAACGCATGAATCGCAAATATTCAAAAGAGCTGTATCTTGACAAAGTCGCCAAACTCAGGGATACTTGTCCTGATATTGCGATTACATCCGATATTATTGTCGGGTTTCCCGGAGAGTCGAATGCCGAATTTGATGAAACCCTGGATTTGATTCAGACGATCGAATTTGACGGTCTTTTTGCCTTTATGTATTCCGATCGTCCCAATGCACCGGCTGCGAAATTTGATCAAAAGGTTTCAGAACAGCAAAAGAAGGATCGGCTGCAAAATCTCCTGGAGCGGCAGGAAAAGCTTACGAGAATGAAAAATCAGGCGTTGGTTGGTAATATCATGCCAATCCTTGCCGAAGGTTTCAGTAAAAAACAATCTTCGGGCAATCTGAATCACCCGCATCAGGCTGTCCAGTGGACAGGTCGCACGTCTACAAACAAAATCGTAAATTTTTATCAAGCGGACAGTCCTGAGAACTGTGGTGAAATTACGCCGGGGAAATTGGTTTTGATCAAAATTGAAAAAGCGTATTCACATTCACTGTGGGGTGAGCCCGTTGATAGTAAGTCCCTGGTCGAAGGGTTGAAAGGAGAAGAAAGTTATGCTGCATAAGGTTAGCATAGCAGGTCTAACGATGGATCCAGCATCGAATACCCCCATAATCATTTTAAAATCTGAAGAGGATGAGCAGGCCGTTCCCATCTGGATTGGTTTACTGGAAGCCACCTCCATTGCCTCAGCCCTTCAAAATATAAAATATGAACGTCCCATGACCCATGACCTTTTAAAAAATTTCGCAGATACATTGCAAATTTCAGTAGTCAAGGTTGAGGTCTGTGACTTAAAAGACAACACCTTTTACGCCAGAATATATTTTGTGTCCAAGGATAAGAGTTTTGACATCGATGCCCGTCCGAGCGATGCCATTGCGCTGGCATTGCGATTTAAAGCCCCCATTTACGTGGAAGATTCAGTCATGCAAAAATCGAAAATCAGTGATGGCGAAGCTGAAGTCCTTGATACCAGTGAGGAAGGTAAAAAATGGGCTGATTACCTCGAAAATCTGTCACCGGATGATTTCGGGAAGTATAAAGTATAAACGCCGATTCCTGTCCCCCGGCTGCTTTAAGCCGTAATCGGGACATGATGAATTCATTCATTCCCAATAAATCGTCTGGCCGTTTATTTTCGTGGATTCAAAAGCGCCTTGCAGATCTCAGGCGCTTTTATTTTTATGAATTAGTCAAAATCTTTAAAAAGAGAAGAGAAGCGAAGATTTCTAAAGAAAGTGCGATTGTTCATAACTTGTTCATAACTTCTGATCTGCCTAAAATCTTTAAAAAAATTCGTTATTTTTCAAACTGTTAGTTTTAAAAGAAGGGGATCGATTTTCATAATATTAAGAATAAATTCGAATGGATATATTTTGTTGATAACTTTTATCGATCGTTGCGCAAAGCATGAATAATTCGGTTTGACACCAGCGCGTGCATTTCTATAATGACCTTCCAGCATCCTTAAACTCGTCGTGAATGTTCAAAACCTCCCAGATGTTAAGCAGCCTATTGGGAAATTTTTATCCCGATAATTCATAGGGTGTCGTCATCATCGCTTAAACTGATTGAACCACTGTATATAGTGGTGTGCTAACAAAAAGCCACAATATATTGTTGACATTGCCTGTAAATTGGGTTAGGATTATACAATAACAAGCTTGAAACTGATCCAAGATTTTGGAGAAACGCCATGTCCACAGTTCTAGTTATCGACGATGAAAAAGGAATTTTGCAGATAATTCGCCAGGTGTTGACCAGATTCGGGCACAACGTTGAAACAGCGACTGACGGTCAGGAAGGAATCCGTAAATTTGATGACGGCAGTTTTGATATTGTGATTACCGATATTCGAATGCCCGGCATTGACGGCAATGGGGTTGTGAACCATATCCGAAAATCTGAAAAACAATCAATTCCTGTTATTGCGATATCCGGAACCCCATGGTTAATGGAAGGCAGTGCGTTCGATAAGATTTTAGCGAAACCTTTTCCCATGAAAGAGCTGGTTGAGTGCATCGGTTCACTGGTTCCGGTGCCTCCCCGGGCAGCGGTGGGGACTTGAAAAGCGAGTGTGCCATTAAGACAATATTTTAGGTGTCAGGTTTCGGGTGTCAGGGAGTTGAGGTGCTAAATCCTGAAACCTGAACACTGAAACCGTTAGTTCCTTACAACATGTTGTCAGATAAAGGCCACAAAGGGCCTAAAGCACGAAACAATCAAAGTTTTGTGCTTTTTTTAATGCCTAAAACGTCCGTTTTCATAGATGATCACAGATTTGCCGGATTTCAAATGAGCCGTGACTCTTTTTTTCTCCGTATTCACAAGATCCCAGTGAAGGGCCGATTCATTAAAACCGAGATGACGCTTTCGAGTCGGAGTCAAT
>JAFDDW010000165.1 GCA_019310665.1 Deltaproteobacteria bacterium | reverse complement strand
CTGATGGGCGCAACACTAACAATTAATTGCCGATTACGATTCGAAAAAAAAGAGTTGAATTTTTCATCTGGAGCGTTAAAGTTAATTATAAAGGGGACTGTTGTTCGAATGTGAGCCTCCACCCGGCGGCTGATATCGATATTCTTAAAGGATTTCACAAGGCGCAAGAAACCAAACGGGTTAAAGCGATGGACAATTGGATACCATTTGGCGAAGGAGAATATTTGGTGGAACAGGCTCTGCTGGTAACCGTAAACGACAGTGCGGTTACCGTTGACGATGTGATCGTTGAGATTTACGCCGACCAGCAGGGACAGCGGCATTTGAGGGGCAGGGGACGGGTCCGCAATATTCTGATGGTCGAGCTGCTGGAAGACAGCGACGATCTGGATCTGCTGCTTGATTTTGGAGAGGGGTTCAAATTTTTACTAAAAGAGCCGAATCTCCACGCCGGCAAGGTGTTTTCACCGGATGTCAAATCCGTTCTTCAGTTCACTCCCCAAAATCCCTGGCAACAGATCCCGCCGGACGAATTTGAGGCTTTGTTGTCCAGGCTGAGGATTTTAACTAGTGATCTAGGCTCTTGAGCATTCATGCTTCCAACATGACGGGCAGAAAATGTCGCATCTCCATTGCTACCACTCGCTGCTAAGCTTGCGGGCGACCGTGCGCCAGTTGGAATTTATTTTCGTCACAGCGTCCAGAGCAATTTCCAGATGGCTTTCCATGTATTCAGAATAGATTTTTTTATACAGCTTTTTGTCCTTGACGCCTTTTTTTTGAAGGGGCATATCGGAAACCAGCATCACCGACCCGATGGGAACCTCGTAGCGGTAAGCCACTGAAAAAAGGGTGGCCAACTCCATCTCGATGGCGAGGATCCTCTGGGTCCTCAAATATTTGACAAAGACTTCATCATACTCCCACAGCCGCCGGTCAGTGGTGTAAACAATTCCGCACCGTGGCGTCAGGCCGACTTTGCGGACGGCGCCGATGCAATACAGGTTGACTGATGAGGCCGGTATGGCGGGAAATTCATCGGGCAGGTAATGGCGACTGGTGCCTTCACCGCGGATGGCCGCGGTAGGGACGAGAAAGTCACCCACCTTGAGAATATCGTCAATCCCTCCGCACATTCCCAGCATAATAACGGATTTGAGATTGTCGAGATAGGCCAGGCAGTTAATTATGAGCGCCGCCTGGGGTGAGCCGATGCCGAAGTCAATCATCGTGCAGTTTTGGTCTTTGGCATTAACAATCCGAAAATTGCCTTCGGCGGCCTTGCCGTTGGTTTTTTCCTGGAAGCGTTTGATATACTGTCTGAAATTGGTGATCAGCACATGGTCGCAAAAATCTTCCAGCTTACTGTTTGTATACCGTTCCAGTGTCTGTCGGATGTATTCGTGTTCTTTCATCGACACTTGCGCTCCTCTTTAAAAACCCATAACATCCAATGCTTCGTTCAATCGACGGCTATTACGGGCATCTTGCTTAAGTTTGTCATCCGGGACGATGATGGGGGTTGGGGTCTCCGGAATGGTTCCTCGCTGGGCCTGGTTTAATTGATTGGATAGCGGCCTGTAATAGAAGGCCAGCTTCATTTTGCCTTCGGTTTCAAAAAGTTTTAACTTTATTTTGATGTCTTTATGCTTCCAGCGGTAAATCGTTTGGTTGATTTTCATTTTTAGTATGGTTTTCGGCGTCCCGAATTTTTCGCTGATATGGTCTTTAACCCGGTTGAACACCCTGATTGTATCAACCTGGATATAGGTGGCGAAAAATTGGTCCTTGTAAAACCCATAAATTACAGCCGGGTTTTCAACCTCAAATACGGTGTAGATTTTTGTCGGGTTCTGATAATAGCCGACATCATCCGTGCCCGAGAGTTTTTTAAATTCCGGCAGCGCGGAAATATTTGTTCCCCATTTTAGGCCCAAAAAACCATCCGCCAGATCGGCCGCATGCAAAAGGCCGCTGCCGGTGATTAAAAACGCCAGGCCATAAACCGCTATCTTTAACTTTACCATGCGCCCCCTTTATCACTTTTCTACCTGACCCGGTTAAACCCAAAAATGCCTAAAGTGCTTTGAGCAGCTTTAAATTTATCGTGAAATATATTTTACATGCTCCTGATATTGTTATTTTTCAGGGCGGAGTAATTAGGTGTATTTCAGGCTTAGCTCGCTGAGTCTGGTTATATATTCTTTTTGATGGATGAGACCGATTTGATTTTTAATTTCCATCAAGGACGATTTTATGTAGGGTCTGATATCGATGCCCCTTGAATTAATCTCCGCATCGTTGGCCCAGTCTAAAATAAGAACACAGTAATACGTCGTCAAAACTCTTACTTTAGGATTTCTTCTCAATAAATAACTTCTTCCTCCAAGCGTATTCAATAGATAACCGGCATATTCATACATGGCCGTCATTGAGGGGCGCCCCTTCAAAGTGGCCTGGCCCCTGTCATCCATGGCGAACCACTGATAAAAGGTTTTCATCACCGATTCAGTTACCTCGGATTCGTTTTGCAGAATTTGTCTGGTGAGCAACACCCGTTTTTTCCCCATGACGCGATAGAAATGGGCGACATTGCGGACCATGTTGTAGAGTGAATCCATTTCGCCGACGATTATCGGCGGTTTGGCCGACAATTTTTCGATGGCCAGTTGGTATTGCAGATAAGTCCCGCCCGCCAGGTTAAGGGATTGAACGTAGGGCCGCTTGTCCAGATAGGTGAAAAACGCTGCTATCTGGCGTTCCGTATCGGCGATATCCGGCAGTTTTTTGGGGGGCGTTGCGGTCTCTTTTACTTGCTGCTGTTCTTCTTTCTCTTCCTCACCAAAAATCAGGGCTAATTTTTCTTTCGGAACTTTTTGTCCTTTGACATCGGTAAGCTCCTGCTTGAGTTCGGTGACCTTTTGTTCCAAGGTATCCGCTTTTTGCTGCCATACTTCCTGTTCCTTTTTGACAGCAGTATCCAGCTTGCTTATGTGCCAGCCGGAAATTTTGCTGAACACGAAAAAGCCCGTTACGACAACGATTACCAGGGCAACGACTATCTTGGCTGATTTATCCATTATTAAATCACTGGCCTCCACCTTGTGCAGTGTACTTCAAGTGCAAAGATTTCAGGGGGTTTCACAGAATACCGACATACGGATAAACCATTATAAAGCAGAAATGATCCAAAATGCAATAGGGAATGGAATCTATCAAAATGAAAATTTAAGGAAGGACGCAGCTAATTCCAGGAACCGGCCGCTCTATTCGTGGATGGCGCCCGGGTAAGATTTATGGATTGTGGCCCGAAGTGTAGTGCCCCGCCGAGCTTGCCAACTGAAGGATTCCAGTAATATCCCCCTCCCAGTTCTTCGGTATTCACAAGCGTGAAAATGTTGTCGTCACCGATCCAGCCGTCGGGGGATATTTTAAAATTAGACCAGATCAACGTTTCCCGGATGTTGAGCTCTCTTACCGCCGTATGCAATGCCTTTTTATAGGCCGTATCAGATAGGGTGGAAAATTCATGGATGACTACTGAGAATAAAACGCCTAGTATCACCGGCACGGACATCAGTTCAAGTAGGGTGAAGCCTTCCTGGCCCCTGAGATCATGTCCTTTATGTTCGAGCTTACGATCCATATCTGGCTCCGATGTTCTCCTTTAAAGTATATTTTGCATGTCCGTAAAAATAACTGCCCATTTTGGTCGCGGGCGGGTCGCATGGCAGTCAGGCCTCGGCTTCCATATCAAATCTTCTCTCCGGAATGCAGCGGCGTTCGATACCAAATCTTCTTTCGGGGTAATAGTATGAATAGGCGAACTGCCGCCTTTCTATTCCCAAGCGACGGCCGCCATTGTCAATATCGTAAACAGGGTTTTTAATATGCAAGACGCGTTCCTTTCTCATCCGCAAATTGCTTGCCATTTCATGAAAATCCGACATTGAGTGTCTCCTGTTAGGTTCGTTCGTCTTTTATAGTTTCAATTTCTGATGGCCGGAAACCTTGTGCCAGGAGTAAATTTTCTGCCTTTTTTAGTAATTAGATGTAGCAAAAATCGTGCAAATTCTTATAAAAGTTTATTTATCATAATATCAAATGGTTATAAATAAGCCTAAAATGGTCAAACGCCATTTTATGAAAAATATTACCCAATTTTTGGGAAATAGATTTCACAAACAAGGTACTAACGACCTTTCTTGGGGCCCTTCCAGCGGTGCCTGCCCATATCTTCAATATAACCCACAGCCTGGATTACCGCGTTTATACTAAAGAGGGGTATCTCCGGATGGGCTTCAGAATAGTTGAGCAGATAGTTTTCCGAACCGGCCTGTAAACCGCTGCGCCTGCATACCAGATAGGCGACCGTTTCAGCTTCAATTTTTTCCCCATTGACATTTAAATCCCCGCGTTCTGGCCACCATGCATGGCGATCTATTCCCAGATGGCTGCAAAAGATGTGTCCCAGCTCATAGGCGAGGGCGGCATACCGGTCTTCCAGGGTTTGGGTTTTATCGATAAGGATCAAATAGCTGGTATCTTTTTTGAGGTTTAAATTCTGAAATTTTTTTCGTAAGGCCGGGGTGCTTCGGCTGGCGGTGTCGGTCTCACCATTAGCCAGTGTCGTCTCATAAACTGCGATTCCATGCAGGGCGGCGTTGTGCAAGGTGTTGGTATGAATTTTTCCGAGCAGCTGCATCTTGGATTTTCTTGGCCGCAGCAGAATAGATGGAACCGGGGCTCCCTCTGTGTCCTGCATATCGAACAAAAATAGGATCGGTGCCATGGGCGCCAGGATAACCAGGGGTTTCGCGTCGCGTCGCGGCTGCCTTCTGAACTTTTGCGCCCATGTCCGCGCTGTAGCGACGTAAGTGGCGGAAGGATTCTGGAGATAAAGCAACAAACCGTTAAAGGCAGAGTAATTCGGAAAGCGAGCGATATATCGCATAAGCGCCATGAAGTCAGGGCTGCTTCTAAAGCGGGTGACGGCAGCAAATACTTCGTCCACGGGATTGGAGGCGTTCTCAATGTGAGCGATATTCTCATCCTGCAGGGTTTCTAATATTTTCAGCGTGCTATCCGAAAACAGGCTCATCTGCTTGGTCATCGTGTTGGATCTCCCTGAAAGCAGCCAGGCGCTCAGCCCCGATGGGATTCATAAAAAAACCCCGCTACTGTAAAAAGCGAGGGGGTATGGATTATCCTGCCATGGCTATCTCTCAAATTGGGTTGGCACATATATTCGCCTTATCGAGTATCACAAAAATTCTCTGTGAGTCAACAAAATTAGGGTTCAGCGTTCAGGGTTTGCAGGTTCAGAGGTTCAGGTCAAATCTTATCCTTATCAGGATCGCCCTCGTGCTCGCAAATCGGTATTTTGTCGAGGACGAGTACGACTGAAGAGCTCACAGCCGAAGGGTCCGTCCCAGGCTGAACCTTTGAACCTGAGACCAGTAACAAGCAGCCGGCGGCCGGCGTAACCCGCACCCCGCACCCCCGTAACCCGTAACGCGCAACTCGCAACTCGCAACCCGTAACGCGCAACCCGCAACCCGTAGTCTATCTTTTTCCAATCCGAAATCCCAACTCCCAAATCCAAAATCGAAGGACCCGCACCCCGTAACCCGCAACGCGCAACGCGCAACCCGCAACTCACACCCCGCAACCCGTAACGCGCAACCCGCACCCCG
>JAFDDW010000164.1 GCA_019310665.1 Deltaproteobacteria bacterium | reverse complement strand
AAGGGTGTATCCGCAATTTGAGCATTTCCAGCTGGGCATAAAATCACCTCCTTAAAAATTGTCAGTTTATTCTGCTTCCGCAGATTCTCCACCCGGACTGCGCTTGGCCAGTTCGCGGTCGATCATAAAAAGACCGCCCTTGGCCTCGCCCATCAGTTTTAACTGTTCCAGTACACCGCCGACACTTTCTTCTTCCTCAACCTGCTCCGAAACGAACCACTGAAGAAAAATGTTGGTGGCATGGTCATGTTCTGCCAGCGCCAGTTCCACCAGTTCATTTATCAGGACGGTAACCTTCTGCTCGTGCTCCAGAGTCGCCGCAAAGACCGTCAAAGGCGAACCCCATTCATTGGGAGGGGCTTCAACCGGCAGTAGTTTTACCTTTCCGCCCCGCTGGTTGATGAAATCATAAAACTTCATCGTATGGGTTAACTCTTCCTGAGCCTGATAATACATCCAGTTGGCAAACCCATCAAGGTTGACAGATTTAAAATAGGCGTGCATGGAAAGATAAAGGTATGAAGAGTAAAGCTCCGCATTAAGCTGACCGTTGAGGGCATCCTGCATTAACATAGCGACTATCCTTTCCAGAGACCATGCAGATTACAATATTCACGGGCGGTGACATTCTGCGCGTCCGTTTTGAAAACCGCTTCGGGTGTTTCGCCGGGGTTTAAAAACTGGCGATCTGCCTTGTCGTCGGCGATGATTTCAATCCATTCGATGTAGTGTTTTTCTTCCATGGGGTGGGGGACATCTCCGACCTTGACCTTTACTCCCCCCTCGACTTTCTCTATCACAGGAATATGCTTTTCTTTGGCTGCATCCACCGTATTTTCAACCAGTAGTTTCATAGGATCCCCGCAGCAGACCAGTTCGCCACCCCCGCCATGGATAACTTCGACGATGTTGCCACATGCCTCACATTTGTATACTTCCAATCTTTCTGCCATTTTTTTCTCCTTTCATTTTTATTGTTGGAGTATTGGAGTACTGGAGTAATGGGTAAAAGGAGGATATCTTTTTACAACACTCCAATACTCCATCACTCCAGTACTCCACGTTCGCAATACGCTATGAATTTAGACAAACTTAGGGCTTCCTTTTACAGGGTATAGCCCCCAAACGTAATTTCCTACCAGTTTTCCCCTAAAAGCTCAAAATGCGCCTGGGGATGGTCACATGCCGGGCAGGTCTCGGGCGCTTCGTTGCCCTCATGCAGGTAGCCGCAGTTACGGCATCGCCACACCTGCTGTGTTTCTCTTTTAAAAATCCGGCCGGCATCGATATTGGCCGCAAGGTCCAGGTATCTTTTTTCATGCTGTTTCTCAGCGACGGCAATGGCCAGGAATATGGTCGCAATATCACTGAAGCCTTCCTCCTCAGCAACCTTGGCAAAACCGGGATACATCTCCGTGTGCTCGTAGTTTTCTCCGGCGGCGGCGGCTTTCAGATTTTCCACTGTGGGATCGATGGTGCCGGCCGGGAAAGCGCCGGAAATTTCGACCTCTCCACCCTCAAGGAGCTTGAATAGTCTTTTGGCGTGCTCTTTTTCCTGATCTGCGGTTTCGGCAAATATGTCAGAGATCTGTACGTAGCCTTCCTTCTTGGCTTTACTGGCGTAATAGGTATAACGGTTGCGTGCTTGAGATTCACCCGCAAAGGCGGTCAAAAGATTCTTCTCGGTTTGTGTCCCCTTTAGAGCTGCCATCTGTGTTCCCTCCCAATTTGTTCGGTTTAATTACTCCGCCCTGAAAAATAACGATATCAGGAGCAGGTAAAATATTTTTGTCCTTTGCAATCTTATTAGGCTATGTTGACGCTGATCCGGGCGGATTAATTAATCATTGTTGAAACTGAATCGCACAAAGGCTGATAAATACTGAATTAATCTTAGGGTAAATGAAAAATAGTTAATGATTTCGATAATATAATTGCTGCTATGTTTCTTTAGACCCAAGCACCTATAATGAATTAAAAAGAGAAAAACATAAAAATTAAATGCGCAGCATTAAGTAATTAATCCGCCGGACCTATGGTTAAAAAACAAACTTCAGTTTTCCAAGAACTATTTATCACCCTGAATATGCTATTTTTCAGGGCGGAGTAATTACATTATGATGAAAGGTGGTGTTTCATGAACCCTTTCAAATATGGGTCGATAGTTCTGGGAAAGAATTTCTGTGGCAGAAAAGACCTGTTGAAACAAATTGCCGCTCACATGGAAGCATCCCAGAACATCGTGGTGATCGGAGAAAGACGTATCGGAAAGTCATCTCTTGTATATGAGGCGGTCAGAAAGCTAAAGGGAACCGATATCTTGTATATGGATCTTCTTGGCATAAAGTCTGTTGATGCGTTGTGCAAGAGGATGCTCAGGGCAATCGTTACCCTGGAAAAAAAAGCGAGCTGGACGGCTAAAATAATTCAGACCCTGGCCTACCTCAGGCCGACAATTTCGGTAGATCCTATAACATCAATGCCGGTAGTTACCTTTGACGCCTCGGTGGAACTGAAGGCTGATTCAATCCAGGAGGTGCTTGATTTGATTGAATCTCTGGCGCAGAAAAAACGTTTTATGGTCGTCTTTGATGAATTCCAGGACATTCTAAAAATCAAGGAAGCCGACGAGGCCATTGCCCTTTTAAGGAGCAAGATTCAGTTTCACAGCAATATTCCCTATGTCTTTGTGGGGAGCATACGACACAAAATGGATGAAATATTTATTTCTCCTAACTCAGCTTTTTTTAAATCGGCGATTCCGATCACCCTTGACCCGCTGCCGGTTGAAGAATTCTCAAAGTTTTTGATAAAAAAGTTTGAAAGTGGAAAGCGTAAAGTATTGCCGGATACCTTGACGCATGTATTCAATATTGCCAATAATGTGACCGGAGACATTCAGCAGCTTTGTGAGGTCTTGTGGGAGGTCACTTCGGTAAATGACGCCGTTTCCCCGGACAATTTGAAGGCCGCCCTCGAGTTGATATTCACCAGGGAGCAAAAGTCTTACGAAGCTTTTGTCAGTCTTCTGACTGATTTTCAGTTCAAGTGCCTTTCGGCTTTAGCAAGGGAAAGCGGAAAAAGTGTTTATTCTATGGACTTTGTGAAAGCAGTCGGGCTGCACAGTACTGCATCCGTGAACCGGGCGATTACACGAATGATCGACATCAACATCCTGTTTAAAAGCGGAAAGGAAATTAGATTTGTTAATCCTTTCTTCAAAGCATGGCTGCTTCCCCGAGGGAGGTAGGGTTTTCCTGATTCTTCTCCTGGTGCTGCTGGCTCCGGGTTTTTCCCTTGCCCAGGAAAAGACAACCTCGTCCGGGGAGCGTGTAATTGTCTGCATGATACAGCTTGAGCATGCCGACGCGGAATACCTGGCCTCCGTTCTGGAGCCGATTCTCTCACCGGAAGGCAGCATCGTACTCTATAAAACGACCAACACCCTGATCATCAAAGACAGGGCGCCAGTGGTCAACATGCTGTCAGAAGTCATCAAGGGGAAACCGTGTGCTCCGATCTCTGAACAGCCGGAAGTTGAAACCGGCCTGCAGCAAGAGGAAGCCGACCTTGACCGGTGATATTTTTTTCCTTCCGCCTTCGGGAAATCCCACCTTGACCAATAGCCATACGTTTAGTCCGTGGGCTCACTGGATAAGTCAACTCAGGAAACAACGTTCCCAAAATTTTTTATACACGCTCTGCACGAACGTCCCCTTTTTTTCGGGCAAATCAAAAAGACCCGGTTATGGGGGATCCTGCGTTATTTATAGATTTTTTAAAGAAACCATTGACATTGTTACATTGTGGCATAGAGTATCAGTGTATATAGGAGGTAATAATCATGCCAATTGAGCGCAGAAAACACCGTCGGTTCCAGGTTAAGGATAATGCCTTTACGGTGATTAATTCGGATCCCGTCAAAGTGGTTCCGATTATAGATATCGGTATGGGAGGGCTTGGGATTTATCTGGATGACGGTGCTCGATGGCTGGACACATCCTCCAAATTGGAAATTATGGTGGCAGATTGCAGTTTTTA
Organism: Deltaproteobacteria bacterium; assembly: GCA_019310665.1. GTDB lineage: Bacteria > Desulfobacterota > Desulfobacteria > Desulfobacterales > JAFDCJ01 > JAFDCJ01. The sequence goes on along the minus strand of JAFDDW010000164.1, from coordinate 2,244 downwards.
CCTGGAAAAACTTCCTTTTCAAATTGTTGCCAATGTCAGGGCGTTCCCGGACAATACCTCCAACCTTATGGATGGACGCCGTTACAGTATAAAATTTGGTAACCTGCGACCCGCTCAAAAGGCCCAGCTAAAATATTTCATTCGCAACTACACCGAAGGCGGTCTGATCCTGCAGTTTCAGCAAAAAATCAACCAATTGCTGCACCCGATCTGGGCAAGTAAATACTCCAGTGACAGCTGTAAAACAGGAATCTGGCAAAGCCTTCACAGGTCCCCACTTTAAATCTGTCCTGATGATGGCCTGATTTGGCGCCACTTCCAAATTAATGATAACCCCGCTTCTCTTTGTGAGAGTGGGGTTTTTATTTCCACTTCGGCAATGGGGAGAGTTCAGTATGAAAAATATTGCTGTTATTGGTAAAAGGGCCTAAAATACGTTTAGCATTAATACCACCGATTCTGTTCAGAAAGGCGATATCTTACAGATGGGCAAATATGATCCTGAAAAGCGGACCGTTTTAGCCGCTACCCACTGGTTGGCCGAGCATGGGTATCTGGGAAAGAGAAGCAGCGGGGGAAATGTTTCCTTAAAAATTGCCAATCAAGACGCGGTTGCGATAACACCTTCCGGAAGACCCTACTTTAAAATGGCAGTCGAGGATGTCTGTGTCGTTGATCTTGACCGCAAGCCCCTAGACAGCAAACTGGATCCTTCCATTGAAGCCGGGATGCACATCGGCGTTTACAAGCAGCGCGCGGATGTGAAGGCCGTTATTCACACCCATCAGACCTATGCCAGTGCGCTTGCCATCATCAACCGGCCGATTCCGGCTTTATTTGATGAAATCATCGTTGAAATCGGCCCTGTGGTCGAGATCATACCCTATGCCTTTTCGGGCAGTGCCGAGCTCGTGAAAAATGTCGCTGGCAAACTGGGCAACCAATGCCACTGTTATCTGATTCAAAACCATGGCGCGTTGAGCCTGGGGTCCGACATGGAGCGGGCCCTGAAAAATGCCGAGCTGCTGGAAAATGTGGCCCGGATATATTATCATGCCCTGGCAACCGGTCTGGATATTGATACCCTGCCCCCGGATGCCATTGACCATTTTGCTGAAATGAGGAATTTGCGTTTTAGTTAGGGCCAGCGACCAGTAACAAGTGACCAGCAACCAGAGACAGGAACCCCGTGACCGGCGACAAACCTGATACCCTATTAGAACCCTCCCAGAAAAAAGCGCTCAATACCGCGCTTCGCATTCTTACCCCGAGGGATCACTCCAAATATGAGCTTGTTCAGAAATTGAAACAGCGCGGTTTCAGCAGAGAAGATATCGACGCTGCCATCTCATCCTGCGAACGATTCGATTATATCAATGAAGAACGAACGGCTCAGGTCTATATCCGGCAGCTGAAACGCAAAGGGTACGGAAAAAAGCGCATTCAGCTTGAACTAAATAAGAAAGGCCTAAAAGGTACCCGCATACAGAGCATTCTGGATCAAAGCGTTTCTGAGACTGACGAACGGGAGGGCGCCGATCGCCTTGTAAAAAAGAACATCAAACGATTTACAAGAGAAAAAGACCCTGTCAAGCGGCGGGATAAAATTTATCGGTTTCTTCACGCAAGAGGATTTTCCCAAGGGGTTATTGCGGAAATATTGAAAAATGATAGAGGATATGCTGAATCCTTAGAAACACGCTAGCGTTTTCAGACCGCAATGGCGGGGTTGAAATAGAGGCCAACAGTTTGTCTAACAGAAAATGGAGCCTGCCGATGATATCATATCTGGTAGATTCCTTGCTGCGATGACGCAGGGCAGTCGCTCTTTTTTGATTCAAAAATTGATTTAATCAAAAGAATTCCTCGATGCTCTGCATCGGGGTTAAAAAGATAAAAATTCATTTTGATACTTCGCAGCTCTGCTGCGGGGTAGTTCATTGTAGAAAGCATAATTTCCAGTTCCTGTATTCAGGACACCAAAAATCCGTTTATTGATCCCATCCTGTCATTTTATTATTTCTTTTACGACTGATTAGTGAGAAGTGCCCCGGCCCTTGACTTTAGTCACACGGGTTTTACACTAGGATTAGTTTCAAATTCCACGAAAGGGGTCAGACTATCACTTTTCCAGACTATTTTTTTGAAATGCGAGGCGATATGGATATTTTAAAAATAAATAATAACAAAATCTTATGGGCAGGCACGTGGGGAATTATTATTCTGTCCCTGTTTGCCGGTTGT
>JAFDDW010000163.1 GCA_019310665.1 Deltaproteobacteria bacterium | reverse complement strand
CCGTTCATCGAACTGGTTTGATCCTTTGAGCACAAAAATCCCCCTACCAGACTCTACCTCATAGGGGGATAATTGTTAAGGACTTTTTCAACACGTTAAGCGATCGGCTTGCCTTTCATGGTCCTGCCTTTTTGTTTATTTTTTAGCCAGTAGCACCCCTTCAATAAACTGATCAATGTCTCCATCCAGGACCGCGTTGACATTGCCCACATCCAGTTTGATGCGGTGATCCTTTACCATCTGATAGGGATGTAACACGTAAGAACGGATCTGACTGCCCCAGGCGATATCTTCCTTGCTATCGTGCAGTTCCTGCATTTTTTTATCCTGTTTTTGCTGTTCGCGTTGGTAAAGGCGGGATTTGAGCACTTTCATGGCCATGTCTTTGTTGCGATGCTGGGATTTCTCCTGCTGGCACTGCACAACAATTCCGGAGGGAAGGTGGGTGAGGCGAACCGCGCTGCTGGTTTTGTTGACATGCTGTCCTCCGGCCCCGCTGGCCCTGTAAACATCTACCCGGATATCTTTGTCGTCTATTTCAACGGTGATTTCGCTGTCAAGCTCCGGGTAGACAAAGACCGACGCAAAGGATGTGTGCCGTTTACCACTGGCATTGAAGGGTGAGATTCTCACCAGACGGTGCACACCCGTCTCTGACTTCAGGTATCCAAATGCATTTTCGCCACTGGCCGTAAAGGTCACACTTTTAATCCCGGCCTCATCGCCCGGTTGAAAATCGATCAGTTCCGTCTTATATCCTTTGCGTTCGACCCACCGGGAATACATTCTGAAAAGCATCTCAGCCCAATCCTGGGCTTCGGTCCCACCGGCGCCGGCATTAATAGACACAATCGCATTGCGGGCGTCGTCTTTGCCGTCCAGCATGAGATCGAGAGAAAGCTGATTTATTTTTTTGTCCAGGGCAGCGGTCTGCTGGATGACTTCGTTTAAGGCTTCTTCGTCAGATTCTTCAACAGCCAGATCAAGCAGAATCTGGGTTTCTTCCAGGTCGTTCCACAGCTCCTTAAAGTTGTCGATCTTATTGGAAATAGATGTTCGTTCTTTTAAAATCGGTTTGGAGTCTTCCGGATTATCCCAGAAACTATCTTGAGCGATTATTTTTTCAATTTCAGCCAATCGCTTTTCGATGTGGTCCAGGTCAAAGATAACTCCGCAGATGGTCTAATTTTATTTTAAGCTCATCCAGATTTTGTTTTAATTCGGTGGACATTTTATTTACCTCCTGTAATAGGTTTAGCCGGTTTGTCGGTTTGCCCGTTAACCGGTCAACGGGCTAACCGGCTAACCGTTCTTTCTTTTAATCCCCCACCGTACTATTTCGAGCAGTGTGACCAACAGGACTACCGCCAGGCACACCTGGGCGAACAGGTCGCCGATGTTGGTATAGACGGTTTTTTCTTTTAGTAGCGGAACCGTCTGTGTGACGGCGGCTTCCTTGAGCAACGCTGTTGATGCCAATACCCTGCCGGCCGGATCGATGAATCCGCTGATACCTGTATTGGCCGCTCTTACCAGAGAGCGTCTGTTTTCCACCGCTCTGAAAACGGTCATGGAAAAATGCTGATATGGACCGCTGGTTTTTCCGAACCAGGCGTCGTTGGTAATATTAATCAGCAACGAGGCATCGTTTCTAACCATGGCCCGGGATAGTCCCGGAAATATTATTTCGTAGCAGATCTGAACCCCAATGCGTTGGTTTTTCCAGGACAACGTATTACCCTTTTTCCCTGATTTGAAATCGCCGACCTGGGCGACTATCTTTCCCAGAAATGGAAGCCATTTCTTGAGTGGCACATATTCACCGAAAGGAACCAGGTGGGTCTTGTCATATTTGCCCATGGTTTTGGTTTTTGGGCTGATCAAATAAGCACTGTTAAAGTAGTGTACGACCTCATCCTTACGCACAAAAGAAGGACTGCCGATCAGATAATCCTTTGCCGTCTGCTGTATTCCATCCAATACCAGTTCCGATGGTTTTATATCATATAAAAAGTAAAACGGCGTGGCTGACTCCGGCCAGACAATCAGATCCGGACCTTGTTCGATTATAGATGAAGACAGGCGATTGTATTTTTGAACGGTATCAATTTGAAAGGCGGGGTTCCATTTGATTGCCTGATCTATATTGCCCTGCACTACTGCGATACGGGCTATGGGAGAGGTTGCAATGCGCTTATCGATGGTCTTCAAGCGCCAATGGCCATATGACCAGGTTAATACAATGGCCACAATCAGGGCGATGATTGATCCCACTGCCAGCCGATTTGAAATAGGTGTGTCCTGCCACCTCCTTTTGATGAAATAAAGCAGGCTGATAAAAAGGGTTGCGTTGGCGAAAGCAATTAAAGCCGAAAGTCCGTAGACACCAAATATATCTGAAATCTGAATCAGTTGCAAACGATTAAACTGGGAATATCCCAATAACTCCCACGGAAACCCGGAAAATATGAATGAACGGACATATTCCAGCGCCACCCATAATAACGGAATTATTAACAGACACCGGAAAGAATTTCTCCCGAAAATGGCCAGACCGGCCGAGAAGGCGGCAGTAAAGACGGCTAACACAGCCGCAAATAAAAATAAGATCGTTACGCTCAAATAGGCCGGCAAATAGCCGTAGGTCCGCATGACGGGTACCAGCCAGTACAGTAGAGACAGAAAGTGAATCAGCCCGGTGATAAATCCCATGCGGAAAGCGGATCTGGCCGGCAGGTCTTTTAGGGCATACAAAAGCGGCAGGAGGGCAAACCAGATCAGCCAGTCCCAACCGATTTTGGGAAAGGCCCCTGTCAGCAGTAAGCCGCTTACAGCCGCCAATAGCATTTTTTTGGTCTGAGTCATTAACGTCTCGAAATTTCTACTTTATTTAACATGTATCAAAATACTGTCAATATATTTCCACAAAATTATAACTCATATAAAATATTGATAATCCTTTATGTTTCAGAAAAGTACTGATTGACATACAAGATATGCTATTTTATAGTTACCTGTATCATCAAACCACCCTTTCTTTTCGTTTCATTATTTAACCACAGTTTGAGCCTTTCGAACCATAAACTATAGGCAAAATGAAAGAGTCGACCAAAGGCGTATTGTTATCCGGTCTGGTATATCCCGGTCTGGGACAATTTGTACTGGAGGCGAAATTTTCCGGCGTTTTATTTGCCATCTTAACCACGGCCGGTTTGCTGGTGATTTTTTACCGGCTAACCGTGAGAATTTATCACGCCCTCGATCCAATTTTATCTCTGCTGGCCAATAATACCCTCAACTGGAACCAATTTATCGCTATCCTCAGCCATTCATCCTATGACAGCTGGCAAATCGAAGGTATCAGTTTGGTTTTATTTCTTGCCTGCTGGGTTTTATCCAGCCTGCACGCTTTTTTTGTTGGTCAAAAGATTGACCGGGAAACCGGCTGAAAAGAAAAAGGAGACCAGACGTATGTATGTAACATTTTATGGAGCAGTTCGGGAAGTGACCGGTTCGATGCATTTACTAACCACCCAGCATGACCGTATTTTGCTCGACTGTGGTATGTTTCAGGGTCGTCGCGATGAATCAAGAGAGAAAAACAAAGTATTGCCGTTTGACCCCGGGTTGCTGACCAATATGGTGCTGTCCCACGCTCACATTGACCACTCCGGTCGAATCCCGCTATTGACCAAACACGATTTTACCGGCCGGATTATCTGCAGCCGGCCAACGGCGTCCGCCTGTGAGTATCTCCTGCCGGACTCGGCTCACATTCAGGAATCCGATGCCAATTATCTCAATTACAAAACCGTCCGCTCGGCCCTATCTCAAATGAAATCCGGCCCGGTTAAGAAAAAAACCTCTAAACAGGAGCTCAACCAAATTAAAAAATTATTAAAAAAGAATCGTCACCGTCTTAATGTTGAAACCATTAACGATTTGATCGCCAAATATAATCTAAACGGTGTTCGACCGCTTTACACCATGGAAGACGCCCAGGAAGCGCTTACCTACTTTGATGGTTTTCCTTATCGCCACCCGGTGTCCATTGGAAAGGACATGACCTGTACCTTATACGACGCCGGTCACATTCTTGGGTCTGCCGTTACGATCATCCGGGCGGGGGAAAATGGTCGTCAGTACACCATTGGATTTAGTGGTGACCTGGGACGATTTGGCAAACCGATCATTGATGATCCGACCCTGGACTTTGATGAGCAGGACCGTAATGTTGATTTGCTGCTCATGGAAAGCACCTATGGCGGTCGGGTTCATGAGCCGGTCGTCGACTTAAAACCCAAACTCAAGCAAGTTCTGGCAGATACTCACAAACGGGGTGGGTCGATATTGATCCCGTCATTTGCTTTCGGTCGCACCCAGGAAATTCTATATTTCCTGCACGAGATTTATGATGAAAATGAGGTGCCCCGCCTTCCAATCTACGTTGACAGCCCTCTGGCCACCAAGATCACCCGTGTCTTCGGGGAGCACCCTGAGGTCTATGATCAGGAAACCCATGAGGCGTTTCTCAAACAGGGAAAAAATCCGTTTCAATCCGACAAAATTCATTTTGTCGAATCGGTTGAAGAGTCGATCGCGCTTAACAAGGAGCAAAAACCGCATATTGTCATCTCGGCCTCGGGGATGTGTGAGGCCGGTCGTATTCTTCATCATTTGCGGTACAAAATTCATAATAAAAAGAACACCGTCCTCCTGGTCGGCTATATGGCGCAGCACACACTGGGCCGGCGGATTTTCGAACGCGGAACCGCCTACGCGGAATCCGGCCGAAAAGGCGAGCCGCCTCTGGTAAAAATTCTCGGCAAAGAGTACCCGCTCAAAGCGCACGTCGTTACCATAGGCGGATTCAGTGCCCACGGGGACAAAAATGAGATGCGCCGCTTTTTGCTTGAATCCAATTTGAATATAAAAAAGGTCGCCCTGGTTCACGGCGAAGAAGAACAAACCCTCGCATTTGCGGAAGAATTGAAAAACGACGGCGTCTCAGTGGTCGTTCCCAAAAGGGGTGAGACCATACAGGTGTGAATTCGGAATGGGGCCTCCAGCCGCTCCCACGACAAAAACGACGCTATATATCTTTGTAAGATGCAATGAAGGAGAGTTGATAGAATGCGCTTTTTAATGGTGGACATCGGTGCCGGCACCATGGATGTTCTTTGCTACGACACGGAAGCCGACCTGCATTACAAGGCCGTGGTGAAATCTCCGGTGAGATATATTGCTGAAATGGCGGCCGCTATTCCGGGAGACCTGATAGTGACCGGGTGTGAAATGGGCGGTGGGCCGATTACCGGGGTCTTAATGCAGCGGGCCAAACGGACCGAAGTCGTGATGTCCTCTTCTGCGGCGGTCACGCTTCATCACGACCTTGAAAAAGTGAGGTCCTGGGGAATCAAAGTCGTTGATGACGACCAGGCCGAAGATTTTCGCAGGGACAAAAAATATCATTCTCTGATCCTGGAAGATCTCGAGGCCGAACGTCTCCGGCGGATTGTTAAAGGATTCGGCGTTCCTTGTGAATTTGAGGCCGTCGTCGTGTGCGGACAGGACCATGTGGTCCCGCCGCCGGGAGTATCCCACCTGGATTTTCGCCATAACATGTTCACCGAATTGCTTGAGAAAAATCCGTATCCGCATACGCTGCTCTTTGAGGCCGAGGAGGTCCCGCAAGCCCTAAACCGCCTGCGTTCTCTT
>JAFDDW010000162.1 GCA_019310665.1 Deltaproteobacteria bacterium | reverse complement strand
ACTGATGATTGGACTAAAAATAATAAATATCGAACCGGCGCTGATTTGAAAAATGAGCTCTATATTTCAATGCAAACACTGTTAAACAAATAAAGATTGGGGCTGGGACAAAAAAAACGGTGCCCCCACGCCCGGGGCACTTCGCAAACTGGGGCTGCTGGAATAATACTGAAAAAAATTTCTATTTGCTCTTAGGGTGCTATCGAAACAGCTCACGGTAAGCGGCCCGCTTTTCATGGCTCCACCGCGGACAAAATGCGGGTTGGCCCTGCATGACCAGTTCCATGCAGGCATTGCATTTGGGACTGCAGCGTACAATCGTGCGTTCCTGGCCCCGGCGCGCCTTTTGGGGCCACTGAGGATCCACCCACAACGGGCGTGCCAGCCCGATAAGATCCGCTTTTTGGGAATTTAAAATGGATTCGGCCCTGGCGGGGGTCGAAATCCTGCCGGCGGCGATCACCGGAACGCTCACCTGCTTTTTAACGGCAGCGGCCAGCGAGACCATGTAGCCGGGATTTTTGGACCGCTGGACCACCTCGGGGAGAAAAAACGATTCATAGGTCCCGGCCATGGTGGAAATATAGGCAATGCCGTTTTCAGCCAGGGCCCGGGCCAGCACAACGGATTCTTTTACCTGCAACCCGTCGGGCAGCCATTCATCGGCCAGGAAGCGATAGCCAACCGGAAAATCCCCCACCGCATCTTTGACGCGCTTTAAGACCTCCAGGGGAAACCGGATGCGATTTGACAGGGCCCCTCCGTATTCATCGCTACGTTTGTTGGTGCGCGGCGATACGAATTGGGACAGCAGGTAGCCGGTGCCCCCGTGAAGTTCCACCAGGTCGAAGCCGGCCTTTTGGACCCTGACCGCCGCGTTGGCAAACTGTCTGGCAATGGTGATGATCTCTTTTTGGGTCAACGCCCGGGGGGTTCTCTTAAACGTGGTCACCGCCGACGGTGCCACCGGATCCGCTACATAGGCAAAGCGCCCGGCGTGGTTGATCTGCAGACCGGCCCGGCTTTTTTGCGACTTGATCGCCGCGGCAAGTTTTTCAAGCCCGGAAAGGTACCGGTTGTGGTCGCAGCGGATGGTTCGCGGCGAACCGCTGCCGGCAGCTGTAATGCTCGCGTTTTCAACCATGACCAGGGCCGCCCCACCTTGGGCCATAAGCGTGTAATGATAAAGCAGCAGGGGGGAAATCCTGCCCCCGTCAGCGGCATAGCCCAGATAAAGGGGGGCCATGGTGATACGGTTTTTAAGCCTCAACCCCTTTACCGTCAAGGGCTTAAACAGGTTCGGATAGGCGCTTTTTTTCATTTTGATTCCCCTTTGAATTTGAAGCTGCCGGGTTATTGTACGACGCGATTTTACCGGTGAATACAGTTTTTTTCTTCCTATTTTGCAAAACCTTCGTCACGGTATCTTAATCCAGGGTTCTGAAATATTTTGCAAGCTTTTTTTAGAAGTTTCAACGACCCGTACAGACACCGGTAGGATCTCATGTCTGCGCTTGACAGCCAGCGATACGACCCTTAGTTTTCTTCCTATGAAAAGGTTTTCAGGCAGATTTTTGCTTTGCACGGCCCTCATCTATCTCATCGTTGCCTGCGCCACCAGCCCCACCGGCAGACGACAGTTCATGATCGTCTCGGAGGAATCGGCTATTGCCTCTTCCAAACAGGCATACGTCGAGATGCTAAAATCCTATGAACAGCAGGGCAAGATCGACAACGATCCGGCGTTGAAAAAACGCGTCTACAGGATTACCGGGCGTTTGATTGCCCAGGCGTTAAAAATGCGCCCGGAGACACAGAATTGGGAATGGAGCATCAAGATCATCGATGATCCGAAGACGGTCAACGCCTGGGCCATGGCGGGCGGAAAGATGGCACTGTATACCGGTCTGGTATACAAAATCAAACCAAGCGATGACGAGCTGGCCCAGGTCCTGGCCCACGAGATTGCCCATGCGCTGGCCAAGCATTCAGCCGAGAAGATGTCGGTGGCCATGGTCAGTTCGGCCGGGGTGATCGCGGTGGGGGTTTTTTCAGATCGCAAAGGTCTGGCGCTAACAGGGGCTGCGCTGGCCGCCGCCCTGGCAGTCCAGATGCCCAACAGCCGTGCGGCGGAATCCGAGGCGGATCGTATCGGCATCGAGCTGGCGGCCAAAGCCGGTTACGACCCGCGTGCGGCGGTCACCCTGTGGCAAAAGATGGCCCAGGTCGGCGGCAAAGGGCCTCCCGAATTTCTCAGCACCCATCCGGCTCCGGCAAATCGCGAAAAGACACTGGCCGAATACGTCCCTGAGATGATGCCCTACTACGAGCAGAAGGGAGAGCGGCCGAGCTACAGGTTATAAAAGGTTGACGGTCTCGTAAAAAGTCGGAAAAGCAAACTTTTTACGAGCGTGTTTTGTATTTGCTATTTAGTATTCTAACATACCGATATTGCATCATCTATTTCATACCAAACACGAAACACCAAACACCTGATGAATTCGACTTTTTACGAATTTATCAATGTTGCGTTTCACTCGGACCAAGAAAGGAGAGTCCCAATGAAAATACCAACACCCCTGACCAAAGAAGAAGCGCCGGCCGAGCTGCATAGAATCTATGACAAGATTCAACAAGAAATCGGCAAGATACCCAATATTTTCGGGGTGGTCGCCAGATTTCCAGCAGCCCTGAAAACCCTCCTTCCGTTTTACGATGCGATCATGAGAAAAGGCAAAATCGAAGCCCGGTATAAAGAGCTGGCCTATCTGAAAACTTCCAGCATAAATGATTGCCGCTATTGAACCCTCTTTCACACTGCTTCGGCGAAGCAGGTTGGCATTACCGATGAACAGATACAAGGGCTGAAGTTTTATCAGCGCAGTGAGGCCTTTGACGAAAAAGAAAAAGTCACCATTCGCTTTGCTGACATTGTAACCCGTGGGGCGACCGCCGTTGACGCTGACGTTCTGGAATATGTGGGAAAGTATTATTCCGAGGATGAAATTGTTGAGTTGACGATGGTGATCACCCTGGCAAATCTGGTCAACCGCATCAACGATACCCTCCAGGTTGAGCCTGATATGGGGTAAATTACAAGGAGGAGAAATGAAAGTAATCCACTGGAAAGATTGTGAAGATAAGAAAGTCGACCAGTTCCCTTATAGGGACAAGATGCACGATGTCATCGGTACCAGTATCCGGTGGCTGTCAAAACATGGAGACGACGGCAACGGCTATCCTGAATATGGCCTGAGATTTTTTACCATCCAGCCGGGGGGACAGATTCCCATTCACAACCATTTCTACCATCAAACCATGTTCATTATCTCCGGTGAGTTCGAGTGCTGGGAGTTCGACCCCGAAACAGACGAATTAAAAAACAAGTTTATCTGCGGTCCGGGTACTTCGATTTATATCCCCAGTATGCAGCCCCACGGCATGAAAAACACCCGTGACGAACCGTCCACCTTCACATGTTGCATCGCCAATATATACGACAACGAAGATACCTTATAAGTAAGGAATGTATTCTGCCCGTCGAGAGCCTCCCTTCGAGACCCTCAGGGTCTAACGACTGGGTCGAACGATCCATTTTATTAAAAGGACTGAGCAGCACGCGGCGCAAGCGCCTGCGCTGCGCGAGCGAAACCACACTTCGACATTCGACACGGCTGCTTTCGACAGGCTCAAGCCCTGAGCTTGCCGAAGGGAGCTCGTCGCAGGCTGCGGTTCGCTGTTCAACCAAGTTAGGCCATCGAAACGGTAATTTCTATATTTAGAATTTATTTTTAACGGTAGCGGGAATCTTCACCCGTCGGTTGGATGCTGCCATCTGCTTTTCCATCAAATCCCCCCAGAGATCGCCGAAAAAAATGACATCCTTAATGATGCCTTTCACAGGGGTGGCATCCGAAGACAGCCACCCCTCCACCTCACCGGTGCCCGAAGACACATCTTCTCTGTTGATCTGAAACTGCATAAAAAAATGCTTATCGGTCTGATTGAATTCTTGGCTGCGAAATTGTTTTTCTTTTTCAAAGTCGGCTATTTGAAGCTTTACAGGCCGCATCTGCTTTTTGGTATACAGCGGCAGCCGGTATTTTCTGTCCCTTTCTATGGGACCGTAATACCCGTGCCGGAAGTTATAAAAAAGCGTCAGATAATCTTCATAAATTCGAGCCGGCATCATGGGCTCGCTGTGCACCTGAGTTTTCCCGGAAGATTCTGTTTGAAAAAATTCGATTTTCCTGGCCGCATAATTAAACGTAACACTCCGGCGGCTCTGCTTATCCCCGCGCTTCTTTTTTAACTCAAAATACAGCGGCCGCAGGCGGTCTTCATCCGGTAAGTACTGACAAAAAGACAGGTAGGAGTATTTCACCCGCCCCAGCAGAAAATTGATGAAGCCGACCCCATGGCCCTCCAGGCTGATTCTGTAAATATCGGACACATCCGTTCTTAAAAAGCCGGTCTTGGCATCACCGCAATGGCCAATGAGCCAGAAACCGATCTGATAACTGAGCTCTTCTCCCAGATATTTATCAAGGATGCTCAAACCGGTTGTATTTTCGGCCGCCTTTGCCAATGAAAGCGGCATCGTCAAAAAAAGACCCCCACCGCACATTAAAAAACGAAGACAATCCCGGCGACTCACAGCTTTGCCGAAAAAAGAATCAGGTCTATTTTCAAAAGATCGTATCATAGATTACAAAACGAAAAAGGCCATTTGGAGAATCCAAATTAATCATCCACGGATTAATTGCAACACCCTAACCCGGATAAACCGGAAATTCCAAATGCGAATATGATCTTAAGAAATAACGATTAAGACTCTAATTGGTATTACGTCTCCGTGCCCGGCTTTGGCCTGGATTACCTGTCTGGCATAGCGTTTTCAAGCTCCAGGGCCAATACCACCTTTTGCGATACCTTGGTCATGGTATCTTGATCCAGAGTTCCAAGAAATTTTTCAAGTTTCTTTTTGGTTACTGTATGGAGGTTTTCGGTTTGAACAAAAGAGGGTTTCGGCAAATTTGCTTTTTGATTTATAAAAATCTCGGTCGGATATCCTTTGCCTTTGGTTGTTATTTCCGCAACGGTAACCTTGTTGAGAAATCTTAAAACATTTTGCCTCGTTAGAACAACAACGGGCCTGGTGCCAATCCGCCCACCTAAATCAATCAACCACACATCGCCGCGATTCATTCATCACCCCACTTTTCGGCCTTGATCCAGGCTTCAGAGTCTACAAGATCTTCCGGATTCTCATTCAGTTTTCGTATCCACTCGTCTTCGAATTTCTTTATTTCTTCCTGCCGGATCCAGGTTTTCACCGCCTCCCGCACCGCGGCAGATCGTGTAAGTTGGGACGAGGCCGCAAATTGGTCGATGAGTTTGAGAAGATCCTCGTCAAAACTGATTTGGACATTTTTCATGGAACATTCCTTTTAGGAGTTGATAATCAATATGAGTTTTTATATAAAATAACATATAATATTATCCATCTTATTGTCAACCTTAAAGGAGCACCTATTCGACCCGAGGTTCGCCGGTTTTCTCCGCCTGCGGCGGATTGAGCCCGTTAAAAAGGATTGCGGTTGGATTTATCTTACCGGCTAACGGGCCAACGGGCTAAGGGGCCAACATCGGGCCAAATATGGAATTTTGAAACAGCTTATAGTAATTGACACACCATTACCTTTATCCTATATTCGCCCGCAAAAAATAAGATAATATAGCGGTTGTCACGTTAAGAATAAATTCAGGCTGCTACACATTACATTTTCTCCTGTTAGCTAATCTGGAAAAGGGAACATTTATGACAACCGGTATAAAAGGAGGAGAGATATGATAGTGGATCAAAACCGAATATACCTTGAAGACATCGGCGAAATCGTCATGTCGCGCGGCGGAAAAGATATCTGGCTCGTGAAGGAAATTTCGAAGCACGAAGCATTCCGCGGCAGGAGTCTTCCCGATAAGATCTACGTGGTTGATTTTCCCGGCCGAGGTCTGGGCGAGGAATTTTTGCTCAGCCGCCAGGCCTGCGGGGCCGAGAAATTTTTAATGATCAAGGATATCGGCCACGACATGATGCGCCTTTTTGAACGGATGTTCGATGGGAAACTGGCGCAGTTTGTTATCCTCTGGGGCGGACGCCCGTTGGACCTGCTGGATGCCAATCCTCCGCTGCACCGATCCCGGCTCCCCGACACGACCTATATTAAACTTACCCGTGTTGAGGACACCGCCGTCTCGCGCGGCTGGAACATCGTGGAAAGCTCCTTTGTCGGCGAATGGTGGCAGGATGAAACCTGGATTATCATGGAAGAATGCATCGCTTCGGGTTCAACCTTGACCTATTTCGTGGAAGAGGCCTTGCAGCATCACCGTCCCAAAAAGATATTCCTTTTTCCGGTGTGCGCCAGCCTCGAGGGGCTGGAGGGGATCTGCCGCACATGCAACGAACAGGGTGTCGAACTCATCCCGGTTTACAACGGGGCACTTATTCAGGTCGCCGAAAAAGGAGTGACCATGCCATTCACCGATCTCGGCCTTCAGCCCCGGACCATTGTCACGCATCATTTCTACCACGATTTAAACGAACGCTACCAGGGCAGACCCCTTTGCTGGGTGGGTGATATCGGTGATTCGATCTACAAGCCGGAGGATCACCTCGCAGAGACACTTAGCGACATGCTGGCGGTGGGAATGGATTTTGAAAGGGAAGACTTTTCGCTCTGGAGCCCCATCGTGCGTTCGGATCAGTTTCTTACCCGCCTGGAAACTTCGCATGGGGAGGTATTCAAAGCGGTGGGGAGGTATTTAAAGCCATAATCCGGGTTACGCGTTACGAGTTACGGGTCAAGAGTGGGTGGGAGTGGCTTTTAGCCACGATTATGCAGCCCGACAAATGTCGAATGTCGATTGACGAATGTCGAATTAAGGAATTCTTTCTATTTTATTTGTTAAAAAGAGCAGAGCGAAGCGACATCCACAATTCGTCAATCGTCAATCTTCATTCGTCATTCCATGAAGTTTCATAAAAGAGGTTGAAAAGTTCCCGCCTTTAAGCGTTTACAAACGGCAACCTTGAACGGTGAACCCTGAACCTTTGAACCCTATATTATCCATTAAATCTGAAGTCCACCTCATACGTCCTATCTGCCAGTTCCAGCCGGCTGACCACCGGGGGTGTTTGGGCAATGACACGGCCGCGGCGAATCACGAACAGTCTGGCCGGCTTTAATCGCAAGGCCTCCTGCGGATTGGCGGCCTGGAGAATCACCATATCTGCATGGCACCCCGGCTCAAGCCCGTAACCATCGAGCCCCAATACTTTCGCCCCGTTGGTAGTGATGGCGGCAAATATTTGCTGCATTT
This sequence comes from Deltaproteobacteria bacterium, assembly GCA_019310665.1. Classification (GTDB taxonomy): domain Bacteria; phylum Desulfobacterota; class Desulfobacteria; order Desulfobacterales; family JAFDCJ01; genus JAFDCJ01. Next base: position 626 of record JAFDDW010000162.1, on the reverse strand, counting down.
GCTCAACACCGGTCATTTGGGCCACATGCAGCCCCATGTGGGCAACCTCGAGCATGTCGTGAGAGCCAAAGCTGTACCAGGGATCCATCAGGGCATCATGACCGAAAGCCACATTGACGCCGGCATCCATGAGCTCTTTGACCCGTGTCATTCCACGCCGTTTGGGGTAGGTGTCATGGCGGCCCTGGAGGGTAATATTGATCAAAGGATTGGGCACAACATGAATCTGTGCTTCTGCCATCAGGGGTATCAGATTGCTCACATAATAGTTATCCATGGAATGCATGGAAGTCAGGTGGGAACCGGTGACCCGCCCGTTAAGACCCAAACGCCGGGTGTAAAATGTCAAAGTTTCGATATGGCGCGAGAGGGGATCGTCGCTTTCGTCACAGTGCATGTCCACCTGCAGACCGCGCTCGGCTGCAATTTCGCACAAGGCCTTTACGGAAGCTGCACCTTCGGCCATGGTTCTTTCAAAATGAGGAATCCCCCCAACGACATCAACGCCCATATCCAGCGCCCGCTCCAAGTTGGCGGCACTGGGGCTGTGTCGAAAATATCCATCCTGGGGAAAGGCCACCAGCTGCAAATCAATATAGGGTTTGATCTCGTCACGTAATTCTAGA
>JAFDDW010000161.1 GCA_019310665.1 Deltaproteobacteria bacterium | reverse complement strand
GAAAATAGGTTTGAAATTTAGTCGATGTCCGATTTGATGGTAAGTTCTAAACAAATTATGTCAGATTAAATTCTGGCTACTGCAATGAAAGGAATTTGGTGGATTTTATTTTTAAGCTATCAGTAATTACTTAATGTTCCCAAACGCTGAACTCGCACCCCGCAACACGCAACGCGCAACCCGCAACTCGTATTAGCATGCCGAACCAGATACCGGCGCTGTTGCGGGTGGTCGTTGACTTGATTGGGGATTTTGAACTAAAGAATATCGCGTAAAAGCGCCTTGAAGGTATCTGACATTTCAATCCCGGTTTCTGCAACCGTAATTGCATTCTGCTCACAGATCTCAACACAACTTTGGCAACCAGTGCATTCGTCGGCATTTACCGGCGAAGACTTACCATTTCGCATTTCAAATACCCCGGTGGTACAGGCCTCCAGACAATCTTCGCAGCCATTGCATGCATCTTTGTCAAGGCAAACGCTAAAACCCATTCTTAAGATATCCTCCTGCAACAAAACCATCGCGTAAATTTTATAATTATCAGGTATTGAATCTGGTCAGTTTCGACATTTTTATAAAAAATGTCAAGCCGGTATTGTATCCAAAAATAAGAAGGAACCAAAAAAAAAGCAAGTAATTTTTTGACAAACGATTTTATCCATAGGACCGTAACTTTTATAACTTACTGAAATTTAATAACATTAAAATAATAAAATCTTGTTGACTTTTGATTTGGGATGAAATACACCTAATTCCATTCACCCACAATCAACCAAGATTGTATACAACATTGCAGAAATCATCCACTCAACTGAAAGTTCCTAAAAAATCCACCCCGGTGCGGGAATGGACCTACAACAATTTGAAATCCGATGTCCTGGCCGGACGCTTCACGCCGGGTGAGCGGCTGACCGAAGAACATTTGGCCAACGGCCTGGGCGTCAGCCGAACACCTGTCAGGGAAGCCCTGCACAAGTTAGCCTCCGAGGGGCTGATTCAGCCTCTGGAAAGCAGAGGATTCCGCGTGGCCCGGGATTCTCACGAGGACATCGAAGATCTTTTTAATATTCGCGCGGCCCTGGAAGGGTATGCCATCCGAATCGTCTGCGAATACATTACCGAGCCGGATGTTAAAAAACTCAACGGGTTTATCGAAAAAGCGGAGGATGCCTTGCGCCGCAAAAAGCTCGATGAGATTTTTGAATATAACACCCAGTTTCATGACACCCTGAATGCTGTGGTTCCGAACAAGAGCCGATTTCATAACCTGATTGCGGATACCCGCAAATATGTACTGCGATATCGCAAGGACGGCCTTCATTATCTTGAGGGCGCCAAGAAAACCATAGATGGCCACCGCAAGATTCTGTTGGCCATCAGCCTGAAAGATCCGGATTTATGCGAACGTGTGATGCGTGAACACGTTAAAGAAGCCAAAGAAGAGGCTTTACACAAAATGTCGGAGAGCCTCATGACTCCGTAATATCGGCATAAAAGAACCATTATTCGTTTCAGGTGTGAGTAATTATTTATTTTAAAAAATTTCGAATTTCGTACTTCGAGTTTCCGGCTTGACCGGTTCAGGAGGATCTGATGAAAGCAGATATAGACAAATGCATTGCCTGTAAACGATGTTTCCCTTATTGCCCCATGGGTAAAATTCAAACCTTTCACAGGCATGAGGAAATTCCCGGTCGGGTCTATATTGAAATCGACCAGGATAAATGTACCGACTGCGGCGTGTGTGTGCGGGCCAACATCTGTCCGGTCAATGCCCTTTATCAGGAAGTGGAGGACTGGCCGCGCGAGATTCGGGCCATATTGAGCAATCCCCTCATCGAGTTCAAGGGCTCTCAGGTGCCGGGCCGGGGAACCGAAGAGATGAAGACCAATGACGTCAAAGGTTCGTTTCTTCCCGGCGAAGTCGGTGTCGGGGTTGAATTGGGCCGACCGGGATTGGGCGCCTATTTCAAAGATGTCGAAGTCGTTGCCATGGCCTTAATGGGGGCTGATATCGGCTATGAGCTGGCCGCTGAGAATCCGGTCACCCATTTCATGTCGGACCAAACAACGGGCAAACTGCGAGACGATATTCTGGGTGAAAAGGCGACCTCCGCCATCATTGAAGGCAAGTGCCGGCTGGAAAAACTGCCCCAGGCCTTAAAGGCCTTGCAGGAAGCCGCTGATAAGGTCGACACCGTCTTCACTGTGGAAGTGATCACCAAGGTTACCCCCGAAGGCGAGGTGCCGATTAAAGCCGTCCTGGAAGAGTCAGGATTCTGGTATTCTATCAACAGTAAAAACAACCTGGGGCTGGGATTGCCGGCCTTTGATTTTTACGGCGATTAAAGGAGAAGATTCATGACTCACAGTTTGCATCGCAGAGGAGACTACGAAAGCCTCAAGGATGATTTTGTGGTACTGGGTTGCCCGGCCACCGGTGTCAACAAGGCCGGCTCCGCACCCAAGACCCAGAACTTTTTAAGCATCTGTTACAAACATGGGCCGATAAACCTGGGTGATATGAAAACCGGCAACATTTACAACACCACCATGGATGATATCCTGGCCAGTGTGACGGACGGAACCATTGTTCAGTGTACCTTTGACAACCGGGACAAGATCGTGGCCTTGCTCACCGAGCTCAAGGAGCGGCGGCCCGGGATTTCGGTGATCATTTCGGGTGTCACCGATGTCGTTCAGCAATGTATGCATGAGGCCGGTCTGGGCCCCATTCATTCATTGGAGTATTCAGTGGGCACCTGGGGCAGGACCGAGCGCTTGCCGGGGTATGCGGTATTGAAGCTGCTGACCATGTGCGGCCATGCCATGATTGCCGCCGATCTGGTGGGCAAAATGGTTCGGGATGTCAAACGCGGACGCCGCACGATTCGATCCTGTGCGGTGGAGATGGCCCAGTGCTGCACATGCGGCAACTTTAATTTGACTCGCGGAGAAAAGATTTTCCAGGAAGTGCTTTCTACCTATATGGTCAAAAGTTTGTACTGATGCATCTGACTCCAGACCTCGTAAAATACTATGAAAATAGCTCTTTTTTTTAGACATTATTTATATTTATTAACGCCAAATTGGGGAATTTAATTCCTCAATCAGACCCGTGTCCAATTTTCATGCAAGATTCAGATAGCAACTTTTGATGGTCAGTTGAGAAAACCGTGACAGATCAAGGAGAAAAAAATGCGATATGTATTGATCGGAGGGAGCGCCGCGGCCGTAAGCGCGGTGGAGGCAATTCGATCCGTTGACAAATTATCGCCGATTGACTTGTTCAGCGATGAAAAGACCCCTCTGTTTTCAAGAGTGCTTCTGCCCTACTATGTAGCCGAAGAGCTTTCAAAACCACTTCTGAATTTCAGATCGGCCGATTTTTTCGAAGAAAACAAGGTGACGGCTCATATCGGCGTCAGGGTTCGGGAAATTGATCCCCAATCGAAGACGGCAGCGGCAGATGATGGCAATACCTATGCCTATGACAAATTGCTGCTGGCCACCGGCGGCAATGCCATCATCCCTAAAATTCCGGGGGTTGACAAAGAAGGTATCTCTCCGCTGAAAACCATGCAGGATGCGGAAAATATCTACAATTTTAAAGGCGACCGCGCGGTGGTCATCGGGGCCGGAAGTATCGGTGTGGAGTCCTGTATCAGCCTGATGCGAAGAGGTGTCAGGGTCACACTGCTCGAACAACTGGGACACGTGCTGCCGACGGTTTTTGATGACGAGGCGGCCGGCATCATCAGAAACCTCATCGAGCAGATGGGAATCGAGGTGATCACCGGCGAGCGCGCGATTGAATTTACCGGTAACGGCCGGGTGCAGAGCGTTGTGACCAGTACGGGAGAAATCGAGTGTGATAATGTCATTCTCTCCGTAGGTGTCAGGCCGGCGGTGGAACTGGCCGAAAAAGCCGGTATCGAAATCGGCATGATGGGGGGCATCACAACCGACGGTGGCATGATGACCAGCTGCCAGGACATCTATGCCGCCGGAGATGTCTGCGAGACCTTTGATATTGCCCGCAACCAGATCTTCATCAATGCCATCTGGCCCATGGCCGTTGAACAGGGCCGGATTGCCGGATCAAATATGGCCGGACAGGACAAGCAATACGGCGGATCCGTCAGAATGAATTCGATCGGCAATTTTATCGGTATCCCCGCCATGTCCATGGGCGTGACCCGCACCGACGAGTGTTCCTATGCGGATGAAGAATGTCATTTTCAGGAAATCAAAAAACGTACCCAGAACACCTATAAAAAAATCATTTTAAAGAACGGATGTATTGTCGGGGCTATATTTATCGGTGTCGGTCAAACCCAGAGATCCGGCATCATATCGATTCTTTTAAGACGGCAGATAGATGTCTCCGATTATATTCAGGCCTTGATGAGCAACAACCTGAATTTTATGGATATCCTGCCTTTGCTGCGACGCTACGGCGACAAATTCACCGAACCGGAATACAAGGAACTGATGGATACGGGTCTGTGAAAAGAATGCGGAATTCGGAATGGGGAAGGCGGGAAGAAAAGCAGCAATTTATTTTGTCATTTCAATTTTAAAAAGACCTATCAAAAGATGACGGAGCGAAGCGACATCCACAAATATTCAATAGTCAATTCCGGCTTGTCCGGACTGGGAGGATAAATTGCAGGTTATAAAGGTAGATCCCAAAAAATGTACCGGATGCCACCAATGCGAACTGTGGTGCGCAACGGAAATCGCATCGGTTGCCAAAGAACTGGCCGGCGCGATTAACGAGGAACCTCAGCCGGTGCCCCGGGTGTATGTCGAGGGGAAAAAGCTGGCCTTGCAATGCCGGCATTGCGTGGAAGCGCCCTGCCTGGACGCGTGCCCCAATGGAACCATGCGGCGGGATGCGGAAACGGGACTGGTATACGTTCATGAACCGACATGTATAGCATGCTGGATGTGTGTCATGGTTTGCCCCTTTGGGATCATCAATCCCTCGCCGACCTATAAGGTGGCGATCAAATGCGATCTCTGCCGGAACATGGGGTACCCGATCTGCGCGGAAGTATGCCCGACCCAGGCCATCACCGTTGAACCGCGTCAGGATTATCGCAAGGTATTTTAAACCGAAAGCACCATTTGGACACGCCTGGCAGCAGATAATTATAAAAAAGACAGAATCGTGTTGGCCGCCAGTTGTAAGAAAGGAGAAAAAGATGGAGTTTATCCAGAGAAAGACCGCTGATCGCGCGGTTAACCATTTCCTGCTGAAAGCAGCAGATCAGGAGATAACAGTCGCATGGGACCGTTTTGAGGGACAGCTGCCCGAATGTGGATTCTGTGAATCGGGTTTGAGCTGTCGGGACTGCCTGCAGGGACCCTGCATCAGCCATCCGTTTAAAGATCAGAGCAAACTGGGGGTTTGCGGCAAAGACAAAGACATTCTTGCGGCCCAATCCCTGTTGCGCCTGGTCTTGAAAGGAACCATGTCCTATTTGGATCAGTTAAATGATTTTGCCAGTGGCGTCCAGGCCGGTAACGTTGAACCGGCAGACAAGGGCCAGGCCGAGCAAATCCTAAAATCCATTGTAGATCTGATGCATACGGGGAACTCCGAGGTCGTCAATGAATTTCCGGCCACCCTCGTGCAAGCCTGGAAAACAACTGGAATCGTCCCCCGGGGCATTGCCAACGATGTGTTCAAGGCCTCCCAGCGCCTGGAAGGGGGGATCAGTG
>JAFDDW010000160.1 GCA_019310665.1 Deltaproteobacteria bacterium | reverse complement strand
AGGGGCTAATTTGTTGCAGAATTTTTCAGGAAAATTTGGTCAGTTAATTGACCGCATTTTGACCGCAAAAAAGTTTAATTTGACGAGATTTGACGAGAAACAACAAAAAAGACTTTCAGGATAAATGCCTGAAAGCCTTGTTTTTATTGGTGGGCCGTGAAGGAATCGAACCTTCAACCTACTGATTAAGAGTCAGGTGCTCTGCCTAGTTGAGCTAACGGCCCCCGTTTGGTTTGTATCTCAGTTGCTGGAAAAGTTTGCTATCAACTTTAAACTCGCTTGTCAATCTTAAAAAATTAGGATATGAAACCGCATCACTAATAATAAGTCCGAGGATAAAAAATGAATACCTGCAGCCTGTCATTTCCGCCCCAGATTAACCTGGCCCGGTTGCCGACTCCGATTCAACCGATGCGCCGCTTGGGAGAGAAGCTTGCCGTCGACTTATATGTGAAGCGAGACGACCTGACCGGAGCAGCTTTATCCGGCAACAAGATTCGAAAATTAGAATTTGTTCTGGCGGATGCCCTGGCACAAAATGCGGATACGGTCATCACCTGTGGGGGGGCCCAATCCAACCATTGCCGTGCGACGGCGATCGCAGCCGCCATGCTGGGCCTTAATTGTCGCCTGCTTCTAAGAACACCGGATCCATCGAATCCACCGCCGGTCGAAGGCAATATTCTGCTTGATCGTATGGCCGGCGCTGACATTGTCTGGATCACCCCCCAAGAGTATCAAGTGCGCGACGAATTTTTTGAGCGTGAAGCGGCCTCGCTTAAAGCCTCGGGCCGAAAACCTTACATGATACCGGAGGGAGCTTCGAGCGCGCTCGGCGCCTGGGGTTATATCCGGGCGGTGGAAGAACTGGTCAATGACATTGCCAACCTGCCGGGCGGGGCCAACCAGGCCTGCACGATCATCAATGCCGCCGGATCCGGCGGGACTTCCGCCGGTTTAATTTTGGGCGCTAAAATTTTCGACCTCAACGCCCGGATCGTCAGTGTCAATGTTTGCGATGATCGGGAATATTTTGTAAATGCCATCGGCAATATTTGTGAAAAAGCCATTGCCGACTATGGCATTGAAATTGATTTTTCCCGGGACCGGGACGTCGAGATCATTGATGGATATGTCGGCCGCGGGTATGCATTGTCCCGACCCGAAGAGCTCGAGCTACTGAATGAAGTGGCCCGGGCGGAAGGCATATTTTTTGATCCGGTTTACACCTGCAAGGCTTTCTACGGCATGGTGCAGGAACTCAAAAACAACCCCCGATGTTTCGGGGAGCGAATTATATTTATTCACACCGGTGGTATTTTCGGATTGTTTCCCAAAGCGGTTGAAATTGAGTCTCTGCTATAGTTTGACACTGCTTAAATCTTTTGTTTTTTCATCAAATTCAGCAAGTTCCAGATCCGACCAAATACCACTGAACGCTTCGAAATCCATTCGGTTTTTGGCTTGACAGGAAAAAACCTTAATGTTATTAGGAAAATACTATAAAAAAATTATTTTTAAAAATATAGAATTAAATAACAGGTTGTTATAAACCTAATGGAGATAATTAATTTTAATATTTAAGCTTAAATTCTGATATTCACTTTTTATAAATTTTTTTATCAAGCCTATTTTCCTATATTTGGACCACTAAATTTAAGTAATATTAATATGGTTAGGATAGATTATCCAATATAAAAACAATAAATTATCATTATTTATTGGTTAAAAAATCAAATTTACTTAATACAAGCCGGTCAATAAACGATGGCCAAAAACCATTCCAAAAACAATTCCAAAGAACACACCCGCGATCGCATTATCAACTCCGCCAAAAGGCTTTTTGCCGAACAGGGATACCAGAAGACCACCATCGTTGACATTTCCAGACAGGCCGGATTGTCTGAAGCCGCACTCTATGATTATTTCCAGGGCAAAGAAGACCTGCTGCAGATGATTCCAGATCTGTGGGTATCGGAACTGCTGCGTGACCTGGAGGAACAGTTGTTTGGGATAAAAGGTGCGGTCAACAAGATGCGAAAATATCTCTGGTGGTACATGCGCCGGGTTGAACAATCCCCCCTGGATGCCAAGATAGTCTATTTATTTTTGAAGACCAACGCCAATTTTCTAAACACCGAAGTTTATTCCAACGTTAAAAAGCTTTATTCCCATCTGGTCGATATTTTCGAAGAAGGCCGTAAGAGTGGAGAGATGAAGCCGGACCTCGATCCCCTCGTGGCACGCGATATTTTTGTGGGAACCATGGACCATATTATCAGCCGCTGGCTGCTGAAAGATATGTCCTATTCCCTTTTTGATAATCTGGAGAGCATTTTTGAACTGATGGTGGATGCTTTTAAGGCCAATAACTCACAATAGAAGGAGGGTGTAAGCATGGCTAAAACTTTATTTGAATGGGACTATTCCGAATATCCGGGGGCTAAGAGTTACCCGCACCTGTTCAAGCCGATTGAGCTCGGCAATCTCTACGTGCCCAACCGCATCAAGTATGCCGCCACCGAAGAAAACCTCAACGGGCTGGACGGCTTGATCACCGATTCCGGTGTGGAATACATGCGGCAAAGGGCCCGGGGTGTTGTCGGCGGTCTGTGCTTCATGCAGGGGGTATTCATGGATGAAGCCGGCAAAGGCCAGGGATACGTCGGGCAGGCAGCCGCCTGGGACGATAAATTTATTCCGGGTTTGGCGCGGATTGCCGATGCGATCCACGGCGAAAAGGCGATTGCCGGTTTCCAGTTAATGGACTGCGGGCGGGTCGGTGCGGTGGAAGTTGAAGCCGGCCACGGTCCTTCAACGGTACCCCAGCGGCTGAGAATTTTTAAACCCATGGTCGAAATGACCAGCGCCGAAATCAAAGAAATGATTCAACAGCATGTGGATGCCGCCCGCAGGGGAATTGAGGCCGGCTTTGATGCGATGGAAATCTCCGGCATCGTCGGCTATTTGATCTCCAATTTTATTTCCAGCTACACCAACCGGCGCACCGATGAATACGGCGGGGATATCCGGGGTCGGATGAAGGCGGTGGTTGAAATCATCCAGGCAGTAAAAGCGGTCTGCGGACCCGATATACCGGTGGGCATTCGTCTGTGTTCCGAAGAGTTGCTGGATGACGTGCGTGGCAATACCCTTGAAGAATCCATGGAAACTTACAAGATGGCCGAAGAAGCCGGTGCGGATTATATCAGCTGTACCCTGGGATGGCAGGAGTCCATCTATCCGGTGATCAGCCGTGACATCCCCATGGGCAACTGGGTCCATCTGGCCAAACGGGCCAAGGAACATGTCAAGATTCCGATTCAGATGGCCTATCGCATGTTTAAGCCGGATTTGCCCAACGAAAAAATTGGCGCCAATGAACTGGATTTCTGGGAAATATGCCGTTCGATGATCGCCGACCCCTTGATGCCCAAGAAAGTGCTGGAAGGCAGGGAAGAAGAAGTTCGGCACTGTGTCGCCTGCAACCTGTGCCTGGCGAGGCTGTTCAGGGATGCGCCCATGACCTGCTATATCAATCCGGTTTGCGCCCACGAAGCCAATCCGGAATTTGCGGATCCGGCCGCGGCAGAGGAAGAAAAAGAAATCATGATCGTCGGAGCCGGTCCGGCCGGGTTGGAATGTGCCGCCATAGCTGCCCGGCGTGGTCACGAAGTCCACGTTTATGATAAGCGGGATGTTATCGGCGGCACCCTTAATGAGGCCAAAAACGCTCCTTACGGAGATGACGAGCTTTGGACCTGCATCGAATACCAGCAGGTTATGTGTGAAAAGGCCGGTGTCACCTTTCACTTGGGGACCGAGGTCACCGCAGAGTTGATCGAAGAAAAAATGCCCGATTCGGTGGTACTGGCCACCGGTCCGGTTTATTCGAAGATCGAGGGCTCCGGTGGTGATTCGGCCAAGCTGGTGAATTTGCTGGATGTGATGACCGGCAAGGCCGAAGTCGGTGAGAAAGTAATTGTATGGGGCAACCGCAAACCGGGTATCGGCTGTGCCCTTCATCTGGCCAAACAGGGTAAAAAAGTGACCCTGGTCGGCAAGGACAAGACCGCCGGCTTCGACGTTAACCCGTCCTTTAAATGGCGCTATATGATCTATATGCGGCAAAACGGAATTGTCATCTATAATGACGTTGATATCGAGGAAATCAATGATGAGGGTATCGTTGTCAAATCCTTTGATGGGTATCGCTGGCCGGTGAATTGCGACACCATCGTCGTATCCCAGCGAGAACCCAATGAGAGTCTGAAAAAAGTTGTCCAATCCGAGGGGATCGAACTGTTTGTCATCGGTGACGCCCTGATTCCTCGCAACCTTTCCAGTGCAGTCCATGACGGCTACCGCATTGGGATGCGCATATAACAAGGAGGTTATCCATGCCAGTTGATGCCGAAAAAGAAATTACCAAATTGTATCGGGCGTTGCACAGCGCCCAGGATGAAATCGGAAAAACCTTTTACCGATGGCGACAGGTTGCCGTGGAGTTTGCCGGAGCCGATGCCAATCCGCAGGATGTTGCCCTGCGGGCGGCCGAAGTCTTCGGCAAGGATATCGGCAAGAGCATCCTTCCCCGGATGAACTGGTTAAAGGGGGAAGAAGGCTTTATGATGATTCTGGGCAAAGCCCTTGCCGGGCTTTGGAACACCGATGGCGGCCGGGCCACGGCCGAAAAAGGGGAGAATCCCGGCGAAGTATTTATTAAATGCTCCCGGGATCCCTGGCCGTCATGGGCCAAGCAATTCGGTGTGCCCATGGAAGAAGTCGCTTTGTGCCGCGAACGCATGTATCAGGCCGTTTTAGAGGATGTCAGCGTGTTTATGAACATTTCTTTAAAAATTGAATTGCAAAAAGCCATCCCGCGTGGCCAGGGCGAGACCATCCTGCGATTGTATAAAGCGGAGTAAAGGTACCTGCGGTGCCGGCTGATAGCCGGGTATATGGTTGATTAAAACGAACAAAACGATTTATTAGGAGTTATATTATGGCTGCTCAAATTGATTTAGATAAATGTGGCATGTGTGGTGGGTTCACCGAGCCCCTGTGCGTCGAAATTTGTCCAGACCTCGCGGTCAGGGTGCAGGACGGTCGACCGGTAGTCACCGAGTTTTTGTGCGAAGACTGCAATGAGTGCGGCTGTGTGTGTCCGGACCACGCCATTACAGTCCCGCTGGAGAAGGTCACTTTTTAAATGGGGAGGCTAAAATGAAAGTAAATAAAATTGATCATATCTGCATTGCGGTCAAAAATCTGGATGAAGCTCGCAAAGTCTGGGAACCGGTATTGGGCAAATCCAGGCCGGATGACGAATACATTGATGAACCTGAAAAAATCAAGGTTGCCAGATACTGGGTGGGGGAGGTCGGCTTTGAACTGATGGAATCGACAACACCCGATGGTGATGTTGCCAAATTTATCGAGAAAAGAGGCGAAGGCGTCATGCTGCTCAGCTTGAATGTCGACAACACCCGTGAGGCCATGGGCGATCTGCAACAGAAAGATTATCCCTTTATCGGGGGCGCCCGTCCGTTTAGAGATTGCGAGTTTGCCTTTGTTCATCCCAAGAAGATGAACGGCGTTTTGCTGGAACTCATTGACTACAAGTGGCGGGAGTTTGAGGAACGTTAGCAATTGACGAATGTCGATTGACGAATGTCGATTGACGAATGTCGAATTGTGGAGGTCGCTTCGCTCCATCATTGATATTTTGCAATCGAA
>JAFDDW010000159.1 GCA_019310665.1 Deltaproteobacteria bacterium | reverse complement strand
CTGGGTAGTCTGTGTTGCAGATAAAGCTTTGATATCAGAAGGGCTTTTTCAGAGCCTGCAAGGCCGACACAATCGACAGCACGATCCCTTTCCGGAAGTCGATCAAAAAGGTTTTCATGTAAAATTAATTCTTGATTTTGCACCATAACTCCAGTATTTGAGAAAGGTTAAAGTGGATGTGATCCTATCATCCGGCCGACGTAGCTCAGTTGGTAGAGCAGCTGATTCGTAATCAGCAGGTCTGCGGTTCGATTCCGCACGTCGGCTCCATTGAAGATTGAGGGGTTTCCAATAATTGTTGGGAACCCTTTTTTTTTCTATTCGTCTATATATGAAAAAAAAATTGCGGATTCAAGATCCAATCGGACGAATGCTTGAATATACAATATTTTTTTATAAGTTGCTTGACAAAAATTCAGAATCCATATATTCTTAATAGTTACAGGGTGTTCGAAAAGATTGACTTCCACAAATTCGTGTCGAAAAGGGAGCCGTTACAATTTGGCCGGACGAATATCACGGCTAAAAAAAATCGAACTGCTGGTTTAATATTCTTTCTAAATGGAGATGACCGAATGACGGATCCTGATGATTTGAAATTAAAAACTGAGATTGATGAGATTATGAAAAGCGTCGACAGCATCATGATGAAGGTGGAAACAGTTATGCCGCCCAAGCAAGAGGAAGCCCAACCTCAAAGCGACGGGAGCACCTGCTCATAAAGCTGGAATATTTTTTAACCATCAACAATTTAGGCACTTTAGGCATTTCTTTTCTCAAGCATTTCCCGGTTTGTCCGGGTTAAGTTATAGACAACCCACTAAGATTATTTATAAAAATTTTATTAACCAAGGTTTCTCATATTAGACGGTTAGGGATACCAGTCTTTTTGGAGGAGGCGCTATGGCTTTGACCAAAAGTGATATTGTTACGGCGGTTCACGAACTCGGTTTCACCAAAAAAAAATCAGTCGACATCATTGAAGCATTGCTCGAAATCATTAAGGGTACACTGGAAAAAAGCCAAGATGTCCTGATTTCAGGATTTGGCAAATTCTGCGTCAAAAATAAAAGCCAACGCCGAGGACGTAACCCCGCCACCGGTCAAGACTTAATACTCAGAGAGCGAAGAGTCATCACTTTTAAGTGTTCTGGGAAATTAAGAAGTAAAATCAATGGTGTAGACTACTCGGATCAAGACTTCTAACCATCAATTTCCAACGCCTCGCCGAGTACACCCTGCCAATAAAAAATGCCGGCGGCGGAATACAACCAAACCGCTGCCGGCCGTTCAATCACCAAATTATGTGTGAGTCCCGAAATCCTGGAATAATATATTCCGGGATTTTTTTTATCAGTTCGCCGGTTAGCCGGTTTACTGTAATCCACCTAATATTTCTGACTATATTTTACCGGCCAACGGGATAACGGGCTCAACCGAAAAACCCTCTATGCTACAAATCAATATCGTAGGCTTTAATTTTAGTTAATAGCGAAGGATGACTGATTTCCAGCAATTTGGCGGCTCGGGTGCGATTGCCTTCAGTTTCCTCAAGTGCCCGGGTGATAAACTTTTTTTCCATAATTTTCTGGGCATCTTTGAGGGAAAACCCGTAAAAAATATCGTCTGATGGTTTAGGCCCATTGTTTTGCATCATATCGGCTGGAAAATGCTCCGGTAAAAGCAGCGAAGCATCGGCGATCACCATGGCTCTCTCGATACCATTTTCCAACTCGCGCACATTTCCAGGCCAGGAATATTCCAGCAGCCGCGACATCGCTTCCGGTGCCAGTCCGGATATATCTTTGTCGAGGCGCTGATTAAATTGATTGATAAAATGCTTACACAAAAGAGGAATATCTTCGGTGCGTTGATTCAGCGGGGGAAGTTTAATGATCATGACATTTAAGCGGTAATAGAGGTCCTGGCGAAATGTCCCCTTTTCAACTTCTTCTTCCAGGTTCTTGGCGGTTGCGGCTACAACCCGGACATCAATTTTCGTTGACTTAGAATCGCCGACCGGCCGAACCTCCTTGTCCTGCAGTACTCTGAGAAGTTTCACCTGCAAAGGGAGCGGCAATTCACCTATTTCATCCAGGAAAATTGTCCCCCCTTCAGCCTCTTGAAATAAACCCTTTTTGTTGCGATCCGCACCGGTAAACGCGCCTTTCTTATGACCAAAAAATTCGCTTTCAAGGAGGTTTGCGGGTATACCGCCGCAATTGACAGGCACAAGGGCCTTTTTCGCTCTGTCACTGCTGTAGTGGATGCCTCTGGCAATCAACTCCTTTCCGGTGCCGCTGTCGCCCAGTATCAGTACGGTTGTCTTGTACTGAGCTGCTTTATCGGCCAATTCGAATATCGATTGCATGGCCTTGCTCCTGGTCACCATGTTGCCGAATTGATAATCCCCCTCAATCTTTTGAATCCGTTCCTTTAATAACCGGTTTTCTTTTTTTAAACTTTCTCGTTCTTCGGCCTTTTTCAAAGTCAGATAAACTTCATCGGTTTTAAAGGGCTTTGAGATGTAATCATAGGCACCGAGTTTCATGGCTTCAATAGCCGTATCAATACTTCCGTAGGCGGACATCATTATTACGGTGCTGCAGCCGATTTTATCACGAGATGATTTTAGAAATTCCATTCCGTTCATCTTGGGCATTTTTATATCACAGAGGACAAAATCATATTGCCCTTGTTCGATCATCTGCAAACCTTCGGATCCATCCGCGGCCGTATCGACTGAATAGTTCGCCTTTTTGAGCACCGTGGAGAGCATATGGCGCATGTTGGCCTCGTCATCGATAACCAATAGACGTTTGGGTAGATTGTTGGAATTCATGGTAATTATGTCCTCCCGGTTCCTTTGGGTTGTGATGGTTATTTAGTATCCAGGAAATTTGCTAATTATTTGGTTCAATTTTGTGCAGCGGCAGCGAAACGATCATGGTGGTTCCTTTGCCAAGCTCACTGATCCCGGTCATCTTGCCGCCGAGGCTTTCAACAATCATGAAGCTGACCGAAAGTCCCAGCCCGGTGCCCCTGCCGGGGTCTTTGGTGGTGAAAAATGGATCAAAAATATTGCTTAGATTTTCCTCGGCAATGCCCGGCCCGTTGTCAATGAAGAGGATTTTCAGTTGGCTGCAGGCAGTCCGGTTAGGGGTCTCGTTATCCTTCTCAAGCTCGGTGAATATTTTCAACTTACCGCTGTTTTCTTTATCATGGCCGGAAATGGCGTCGGCTGCATTAATGATCAAGTTTAAAAAAATCTGCCGCAGTTGGTTGGGATCGGCCAGCACAGTGTCTTCTGTTGCTGCAAGATCGAGATTTAGTTCAATGTTCGACATCAATGGCTGAACCCGCAATACATCGGCCGTATCATGTATTAAATCATGCACTGAAACCGCCGTGCGACCTGTGTTTGATGGTCTGGATACTTCCAGAAGCTGCCGTATAATGCTGTTGATGCGCTCGATCTCTTCCTCGGTACGCTGAATATATTCATCTCTCTCAGGCTCGGTAATATCCGCTTGTTTGAGTAATTCCAGATAGCCGATAACGATCCCGATTGGATTTCCGATTTCGTGCGCAATACCGGCCGATAATCTGCCAACGGAAGCTAATTTTTCTGCCCGGATAATGTCCTTTTGGGCCTGTTTCAACTCGAGATTGGCGCGTTCAAGGGATAAAACCGTTGATCTCAGCTTCTCTTTATCACCTGAAATGCGCTTCAGCATGCTGTTCAGCGCCTTGGACAAGCGGTTGAGTTCATTGTCCTCCTTGCGCACCAAAAAAATGATATCGTCATCTTCCTTATATTCCGCTGCTCGTTTCGCCAGCCTGGCCAACGGCTGGAGGTAAAGTTTTGAAATACGGTAAATACCGACAAATGTAAGAATGATCAAATTAATAAAAATGTAAATAAATAAAAACCGCTGAGAGCGTTTAAGAGTATTGTGAACTCTATCCAGCAGCAAAACAATGCTGATTCCCCCGACGGTTATACCATTTTTAATCAAAGGGGCGGAAAGGATCATTCTGGCTTCCTGTTTCCAGAATATGCTCCATGAGGTGCCAAAAAAATGAATTTTCTTTTTGCCGGCTGAAATGGCTTCTTTCGTGAATTTGACCAGTTCCTCGGCTGACGCTGCTGTCTGCCGCCCCAGATGAACCTGATAGCCCTTACCCCTCAGAACCAGGGCATTGGTAATCTGCGAGTCATTGATCATTTTAGTAATAAATGCCTCGGGAATCAAATCAGGACCCGCGGCGCCCGGCGACATGCTGTGGACAAGATTCTCCTCGAGTGAAGCCAGCAGGATGTTGGCTCTAAATATCTCCGAACGAATCAGCTCGCGCTTGACGGTCACCATTGTGACCAGAACGATCAGCAGCATTGCCACCAGAAGGAGCATCGCAATATTAATAGCAATTTTGGCTTTCAGACCCCGTATGAACATCCGGCAAACCCTGTCAGACAGAAATTAATCGACAATAAGTGAATAATTTTCTAAGCTATCATATTAAAATTATTTGTTATTGCAATTATAGTGCCTAATGTTGCCGGAATCCGGTTATCTCCGAATGATCTGGTAAAATCGATGGCGCGATGTTTTTTGCGGTGACTCTGCCAGTGCAGAATCCTCTCCAAACGCTGAGATACCAACATATAACCCCAGATAGAGTGTCACGCATCATCTGCAATTCGATCAAGCTGCGAATCTAGCTCTTGGAAATTAAAGATTAATTTAGATGAAGACTTCTTTTTTTTTTTTGATAGGTGTCAAATTTGTAACGATTGGGGGTCAATGCAGTCGAGTAAAGATCCAGGTCCATAGGGTTCGGTTTTGGTCCACCCCGGCTTCCGGCTCGTAGAGCCTACAGCTCGGAGAGAGGGGTGATATGGGTAATTACGTTTACCAGCAGTGTTCAGGTGCCAGGCCAGCCGCCGGCTAAAAAAACGGCCGGTCTAATCGAAAGAGAAACCGTGCCATTTTGGCGTAATTTCATATAAGGAGTTAACTAAAAAGTTCAATCTTTTCACTGTTCTCTCCGAGCTGTAGGCTCTACGAGCAGGAAGCCGGGCAGGCGGAGTTTCATACGAGCGTCGCCTCAGAAAACGTTAGCGGCACAATAAAAAACCCGGAACCATAAATTGATTCCGGGTTTTAAAAAAAATCGGCAGCGTCCTACTCTCCCACACAGCCTCCCGTGCAGTACCATCGGCGCTTAAGAGCTTAACTTCCGTGTTCGGGATGGGAACGGGTGCGACCTCTTAGCTATTGCCACCGAAAACTAAAAAATTTGTATTCTCAGCACGAAACCTTAGCATTCAAAGCGATCATGTTCATTATTTTATGGCCAAGCCGCACGACCAATTAGTACCGGTAAGCTAAATGCGTTGCCGCACTTACACACCCGGCCTATCAACCTTGTAGTCTACAAGGGGTCTTCAGTTCCACATGTTGCCATGCGGAAGGGATATCTAATCTTGGGGTAGGTTTCCCGCTTAGATGCTTTCAGCGGTTATCCTTTCCGAACTTAGCTACCCAGCAATGCCGCTGGCGCGACAACTGGAACACCATTGGTTCGTCCATCCCGGTCCTCTCGTACTAGGGACAGATCCCCTCAAATATCCTGCGCCCACGAAAGATAGGGACCAAACTGTCTCACGACGTTTTAAACCCAGCTCACGTACCACTTTAATTGGCGAACAGCCAAACCCTTGGGACCTGCTCCAG
>JAFDDW010000158.1 GCA_019310665.1 Deltaproteobacteria bacterium | reverse complement strand
CGGACCGGTACTAACATCCCTGGCCGATGCCGATGAAATCACCAAAGTTTCACTATTTCAGACGGTCTCATCGGACACCAAACTGGAAATCGAGGTGTCTGAAGGTATCACCCTTAGCCCTGGCGCCGGGTCAGGGATCCTTTGCGGAGGAAATCTGAACACCCTTTGTCATCTGGTGGGCACTCCATTTGCATCAAGTTTTGCCGATAAAATTCTGTTTCTTGAAGACCGGGCGGAAGCCCCTTACAGAATTGATCGGATGTTGATCCAGATGAAGCTTGCCGGTTGTTTTAAGGGACTTGCCGGAATTGTGTTAGGCTCTTTTGAAGATTGCGGACCCGCAGATGAGATATTCAAAATCATTAATGAAATATTTAGCGATTACCATGTCCCGATTCTAGCCGGTATGAATGCCGGGCATGGGAACCGCAATCTAACCCTTCCGATGGGAATAGAAGCAACCCTTGACGCGGACAGGCATATGTTGTCCTATCACCGGGTGGCAACGACCGGTTAGGGGTATGTTGTCAGTAGTTAGTTGCTGTGAGTTTATTGGTCTTTCAAAGATCAGAGTCCAACATATTTGAACCGGTAAATCACAAATCACAAATCACAAATCACAAATAATACCCAATAACCAAAAACACAAATTCAAAACGCTTTGGTTTCGGTCATTGAAATTTCGAATTTGGAATTTATTTGGAATTTGGTGCTTGTTATTTGATATTTTTTTATAAATTCCCGACGATGAGCAACACTGGACTGATAAAAGCGAACAACTCGACATGAAACATGTTAGACAACTAATGCAGCAGGCGGTAAGTGACAAGGTCTTTCCGGGCGCCGTGCTGCTGGCCTCCAAAGAGGGCCGCATTGTATTCCACGGCGCCTTTGGCTTTAGGGACTTGCTTACCCGGCCGGCTATGACCACCGAGACGATTTTTGACCTGGCGTCTTTGACCAAGCCGCTGGCGACGACGCTGGCGGTGATGATTCTGGTTCAGCAAAGGAAATTAGAGTTGACGCAAAATATCGGTGATACCTTGCCGGCATTTAAAAAAGACCAAAAGGCCGCCATTAAGATCGAAAATCTATTGTACCATAATTCCGGACTGGCCGATTACAGACCGTTCTATAAAGAAATCGAGCATTTGCCGTCCGAAAATCGAATAAAAGCGTTACGACAACTTCTGGTGAACGAACCGCTCATTCATCCCCCAGGCAGCCGGGTGGTGTATAGTGATATCGGGTTTATGATTCTGGAATGGCTGGTCGAGGAAATTTGCGGCCAGCGTCTTGATCACTTTGTATCCGAGATGATTTACAAGCCGCTGGGGCTTGTAAATCTTTTTTTTGTGGATTTATCCGCCATCCAACCGCAAGGTGTATTTGCCGCGACGGAGCAGTGCCCCTGGCGCCGGCATATGCTTGCGGGTCAGGTGCACGATGAAAATGCTTATGTGGTCGGCGGTATTCAGGGTCATGCCGGACTCTTCGGAACCGCTTGCGATGTGCACCGCCTGTTGCTTCAGCTGTTGACAGCCTATCATGGAAAGCAGTCGATAAATCTATTTCAGACAAAACAGGTGAGGTTGTTTTTTCGTCGATTGGCGGGCAGTGATAAAGCGCTCGGTTTTGATACACCGAGTCCGCTTAACTCAGGCTCCGGAAAGTTTTTCTCCCCGAACAGTGTCGGTCACCTTGGCTTCACCGGAACATCTTTCTGGATGGATCTTGATCGTTCAATTATTATCATCCTGCTGACGAACCGAGTCCATCCAAGGCGTGACAATGAGGGCATTAAAGCGTTCAGGCCCAAACTGCACGACGAGGTCATGCAGTGTCTTCTGAGCCAGCATTGAGGTAAGAGTTCAACCCAAATTCGAATTTTCAAGAGGGATTTTAGGCTTTAGTAGGTGTCAGGTGTCAGGTGTCGGGTGTCAGGCACCAAGGAATGCGGAAGTTGGAATGCGGCCTCCGGCCCATAGGGGCCTGCGCCTACGCCCCGGCGGGAATGCGGAAATTATGAAAATCAGACATTCAGCAAGCTCCTTTTCCGCATTCCGCATTCCCAATTCAAGAGCCTCTGTCATCTGTCATCTGACACCTGAAACCAATTTTTTCACACCGGCATCATTTTTTTGGTGATAATTTTTTCTTGTAGTGTTATGATAATTCTGATAGTAATTTACTGATTTTTTTCTATATTTAAGTTAAAAAAATTAACAAACCGGCACATCCAAGTGTGCATTTACGAGGTATCATGAATCTTTTTTTAGATGGAATTCTGGGGATGTTCTCAAACGACCTTGCAATTGATCTGGGTACAGCCAACACCCTGGTATATGTAAAAGGCAAGGGAATCGTGTTAAGTGAACCATCCGTGGTGGCAGTCAGCACCGGTAACCGCTCCAAAAACCGGGTTCTGGCCGTTGGTCTCGAAGCCAAAAATATGCTCGGTAAGACCCCGGGTAACATTTTGGCGATTCGACCGATGCGGGATGGGGTCATAGCTGATTTTGAAGTAACCGAAGCGATGCTCAGACACTTCATTCACAAAGTTCACAATCGAAGAACTTTTGTGCGGCCCAGGATTATAGTGGCTGTTCCTTCCGGAATCACCCAGGTTGAAAAACGAGCGGTAAGAGAATCGGCTGAATCAGCCGGCGCCCGGGAGGTGTTCCTGATCGAAGAACCCATGGCCGCCGCGATTGGAGCCGGTCTTCCGATTTCCGAGCCGACCTGCAATATGGTAGTTGACATCGGGGGCGGAACGACCGAGGTCGCAGTCATTTCGTTAAAAGGTATTGTTTACAGCCGTTCCGTGCGTGTCGCCGGTGATAAAATGGATTCCGCCATCATCCAGTACATCAAACGCAAGTATAACCTGTTGATTGGTGAGCGGAGTGCCGAAGTGATCAAGACCACCATCGGCAATGCGTATCCGGATCCGCAAAATTTGGAAACCATAGAAGTCAAAGGCCGCGATCTGGCTTCGGGTATCCCTAAAATATTGTCCATCGATTCGGAAGAGATCAGGATCTCGATCTCCGAGCAAATCGATGCGATTATCGAGACCGTCAAGATTGCCCTGGAGCAGACACCGCCGGAATTGTCCGCTGACATTGTCGACCGGGGAATTATCCTGACCGGTGGGGGAGCGTTGCTTAAAAACCTGGACCGTTTGCTTCGAGAAGAAACCAGCCTTCCAATTACCGTTACGGAAGATCCGTTGTCCACCGTGGCGCTGGGTTCGGGAAAAGCTCTGGATAATCTCGAATTCTTAAGGGAAGTGCTTATAACCTGAGAAATTCGGGTTGCGCGTTGCGGGCCTTTCGATTTTGGATTTGTGATTTGGGATTTCGGATTGGAAAGAACTGATAGGCCGAATATGAGTTGCGGGTTAAAGGCTTCGTGCCTGGAATGTAAGGTTTTGTTTTTTAAATCCGCAATCCGCAATCCGCAATCTAAAATCCAAAATGGATTAATTCCATGATTGGGGCCAAAACTCAGACCTAAAAAAATACCCTGTATTTTTCGCGCCGACGGCGTGATAGAAATTCCGAAACGTTCAGATCTATGTTTTCCAAAAAAATGGTGCTCATCGTTGGCGTCATCGTTTTGATTGCCGTCAACATCATTGTCCTTTCAGCTAGCAGCAAACGTTACACGGCCTTTGGTCTTGAGCGAATCGCTATTTCCTTTATTTCTCCCTTCCAGGAACTGGTTACCCGCACGATGCGGTTTACCCGGGACATCTGGCATGAGTACTTCTATCTGGTTACCGTCACCAGACAGAATCAAATCTTAAGGTCGCAACTGAATCAGGCAAGTGAAGTCAGTAACCAGTGGCAGGAAACCGAACTGGCCAACACCCGTCTGCGCACTTTACTTAACTTCGAGAAAACCATTACCGAAATGGTCGTCGCGGCCGAGGTCATCGGCAAAGACCCATCGGCCTGGTTTAAAACGGTTATCATTGATAAGGGAAAAACCGACGGGTTGACCAAGGGGCTGCCGGTGGTGATGCCGCAAGGAATTGCAGGCCAGGTAATCGAAGTATCCAACCACTATTCTAAAGTCATGTTGATTGTCGACCGCAACAGCGCAGTGGATGCCCTGGTGCAACGAACCAGAGCACGGGGCGTTATCAAAGGCGAATCAACCGATCAATGCCGACTGGATTTTGTGTTGCGAAAAAATGACGTTCGCGTCGGCGATACCGTCCTATCATCCGGTTTGGATGGTGTTTACCCTAAAGGATTGCGCATCGGGTTTGTATCGGAAGTCATCGAGCATGACGCCGACATATTCCACGAAGTTATCATAACGCCCTTTGTTGACTTTGAGAAACTTGAAGAGGTGTTGGTGGTCCTGGAAGTTCAAAGACATGACATGGCGAGCCGGCAATGAGTTACGGTTTCAACATAGGGATCTGTCTGTTCCTGGTCATTTTGCAGACAACGGTCATGCCTCATTTGTCTGTGCCGGGCAGATTCTATGATCTGTTGATCCCCTTTATTGTTTATCTCAGCCTCTCCCGTTCTGTTCGCGAAAGTCTTCTGGTTGTCGTATTTGTTGGGTTTATAATGGACAACCTTTCCGGGGGTCCCTTCGGGCTTTATTTGACGACCTATTTCTGGCTGTTAATCGGGGTTAAAGGGATCACCCTAATCCTTCAGGTAGGAAATCGTCTGTTTATTGTGACGCTTATTGTTGCCGCTGGTGTGCTGATGGAGAACCTCATCTTCCTGGGCACTTTTGCTGCTTTTGGTCCCGAACAGCAGTTTGCCGGTGATGCAGTAACGATCGTTACCATCCAAGTCCTGTGGGCTGTGCTTACGGGATCTTTATTTCTTATAATTTTCAGAAATACGTACACCTGGTTGGATTCCGGCTTTAGGGCGTTTTATGCCCGCAAATCCGAATGACGAATGGCGAATGACGAATGTCGAATTAGGGAGTACCATCATTTTATAATTTGGTATAAACAAGACGATGGAGCGAAGCGACTTCCATAATTCTTCATTTTTCATTCGTCGTTCGTCATTCCGAAATCATTCGTCAATCGTCATTTAAATATCATGGTAGATAAGTACTTAAAAACAGCAGATACCGACTGGTACAGGCAACGCGTTACAGGTGTCATGATATGCGTCCTGGCGGTTTTTGCTGTTCTTTTATTGCGGCTGATTTATCTTCAGGTGATCAGGGGCGAAGAATACCGCCTGTTGTCACTCAACAACAGGATTAGATTGCAAAGCATAGAGCCTCCCAGGGGACTGATCAGCGATCGCAATGATTATGTTCTGGTGGAAAACCGTCCATCTTTCGATGTCAGTGTTACGTTAAAAGATGCCGGCGAGGTTGAAGAGACCATTAAAAAAGTTTCGAAACACCTCATGGTTCCCAGCGAGGAATTGATGCTGAAACTTACCGCCAGCAAAGGCGTTTCTGCCTATAAGCCGATCCTGCTTAAGCAGGATATCGGTCGAAATGCCCTGGCAACCATTGAAGCCCATAAACATGATCTGCCCGGGATAGCCGTCAATGTTAAGCTGCGAAGACATTATCTTAATGTGCGGGATGCGGCCCATCTTATCGGCTATTTGAGCGAAATTAGCCCCGATGAGCTGGCCGCCAAACTATATCCGGGACGGCGCCGGGGTGATTTCATCGGCAAGTACGGTGCGGAAAAGGCCTATGAGAATTATCTGAGCGGGACACGCGGGGGGCGACAGGT
>JAFDDW010000157.1 GCA_019310665.1 Deltaproteobacteria bacterium | reverse complement strand
GGGTGAGTTATTCTCGGTCTGAGCCCAAGTCGAAGGCAGGCCGAATGAAGCTTATCGCAGACAACCGAATCGATTTGATTCATTGTTTTCTGAGATTTGCCCTTCGACTGGGCTCAGGGTGGTGAGCTTGTCGAACCATTTCGGATTTGAGTTTTGGAATTTGAGATTTATTTGTAATTTGGTGCTTGTGATTTGGGATTTAACCCATTTCATTCTCCCTCTGGACTTGAATGTACAAATAAATTTTGTGAATTACATTTGGGATATACCACTTATAATGTCCCTCCGGAAATGGGATCTTTTGGTTCAAAGAGGTTGCCCTTATGGCTCTGATCGGTATGCGGGATGTGTGCTGGGGATTCGGTGAGCCCCTGCTGCTGGAAAACGTAACCTTCCAGATCGAAAAAGGGGAGCGCGTTTGCCTGGTGGGTCGCAACGGTGTGGGCAAGTCCACCCTGCTGAAGCTCCTGGGCGGCGAAATGCTTCCGGACAGCGGTGAGATCTGGCGCCGGCAGGGCATCAGTGTGGCTGCGCTGGAACAGGATGTGCCGGCGGGATTGGACGGCACGATCTTTGATGTGGTTGCCGAAGGCCTTGGTGAAACGGGCCGGGCGCTGGCCGAGCACAGCCGGATCTGCAGAACCACTGAGACCCGGGACAACCCCCAACTGGCAAAAAGGCGCAACGAACTGCAGCATATGCTGAACGCCGACGGTGGATGGGAACTGTTAACCGGCGTCGAAAACATTCTTTCACGAACCGGGCTGGATCCTGAGAACCGGTTCGCCGACCTTTCAGCAGGGCTGAAACGGCGCACGCTATTTGCGCGGGCCCTGGTCTGCAAACCGGATCTCCTGCTGCTGGACGAACCCACCAACCATTTTGACATCGACACGATCATATGGATGGAAGAATTTATCCTGCGCCACGTAAAAACCCTGTTGTTTATAACCCATGACCGCGCTTTTCTCAAGAAGATCGCCGGCAGGACCATGGAACTGGATCGGGGCCGCCTGGCTTCCTATGACTGCGATTACGCCACCTATTTAAAACGAAGACAGGCCGCCCTGGAGATCGAAGAAACTCAAAACGGGGTCTTCGACAAAAAGCTATCCCAGGAGGAAGTCTGGATCAGAAAAGGGATAAAAGCCCGTCGAACGCGAAACGAAGGGCGCGTCAAGAGCCTGCAAAAGATGCGTGCCGCCTACCGGGCCCGCCGCCGCAAAATCGGCAATGTCAGGCTGCAGGTTCAGGAGGCGGAACGGACCGGCAAGCTTGTCATCGAAGCCAGGGCGGTGAGCTTTTCTTATGGACAAGCCCCGATTGTGCGCGATTTTTCCACAGTCATCATGCGCGGGGACAAGGTGGGCATCATCGGACCCAACGGTGTGGGCAAAACCACCCTGCTGAAAATCCTTTTAAAAGCGGCGAACCCGGAAACAGGCGGTGTCCGTCACGGCACCAACCTTCAGGTAGTTTATTTTGACCAGCTCCGGGCGCAGCTCGATGAGCAAAAGTCCGTGCGGGAAAACATCGCCGCCGGCAACGATTTTATTATCTTTAACGGCCAAAAACGCCACGTCATCGGCTACCTTCAGGATTTTCTCTTCTCGCCCCAAAGATGCCGCACGCCGGTTGGTGTCCTTTCCGGCGGAGAAAAGAACCGCTTGATGCTGGCCAAGCTGTTCACGAAACCGGCCAACGTTCTGGTGCTGGACGAGCCGACCAACGATCTGGATGCCGAAACCCTGGAGCTTTTGGAGGAGCTGATTTTGGAGTACCAGGGGACCCTTCTGCTGGTCAGCCACGACCGGGCCTTCTTAAACAATGTGGTCACCAGCACCATCGTCTTTGAAGGCAAGGGGCAGGTGGTCGAATACACCGGCGGGTACGATGATTGGCTGAGTCAGCGGCCGCAAGGCGCAGCAGAGCGGCTGCCGGAAAAAAATGGCCGCAAAAAAGTCCGGCCAAAACTCAGGGCGCGCCCATCACGAAAGCTGGGGTATATGCAAAAGCGGGAAATGCAGGATCTGCCCCCAAAGATCGAAGCCCTTGAATCAGAGCAAAAAGAGCTGTTTGCGATCCTGTCCGACCCTTTGTTTTATAAAAAAGAAAAAGAGGAGATTGTCGAGCTTAAATCGGATCTCGATCGCGTCGAACGGGATATCGAGACCGCCTACCGTCGCTGGGAAGAACTTGAAACGATGAAATCACAAGAGGACGCTTAGAAGCGATATCAATAATGCCTTTCCCGTCAGGCTGCCAAGGGAAAATTTAGGTGTCAAACCTTGACAGGCTGTTGCCCAAATAGAAATTCCGGATTGCTGTGACACCCGAGTTCTTGCTGGTTTTGAAAGGAGCACACGATGAATCGCGAAGAAATGATGAGTAGAATTTTGGATCGAACCGAACCGTGGGATATGTTGGTTGTCGGTGGCGGGGCCACCGGCATCGGTATAGCGGTTGATGCGGCTTCCCGGGGGTATGATATTTTGCTGGTTGAGCAAAGTGATTACGGCAAGGGAACTTCCTCTCGCAGCACCAAATTAGTCCATGGCGGGGTACGTTATCTTCAGCAGGGAAATATCACGCTGGTGATGGAAGCCTTGAAAGAACGCGGCATCCTGCGGGAAAACGCGCCCCACTTAGTCCATGATCTTGCTTTCATCGTTCCGAACTACGACTGGTGGGAGGCGCCTTTCTACGGCATCGGGCTTAAAGTTTACGATTTGCTGGCGGGGCGCTACGGTTTTGGCCCTTCCAAGGTTCTTTCCACCGCTGAAACCGTCAAACGGATACCGACTTTAAAAACTGCCGGCTTGCGCGGAGGCGTCATTTACTATGACGGCCAGTTTGACGACGCCAGACTTCTCATTAATTTGGCCCGGACGGCTGCCGAGCAGGGTGCGACATTGCTCAGTTATGCACGGGTTGTTGCTTTTAGCAATGACCGTGCGGGGTACCTGAATGGCGCGGTCTTTGAAGATATTGAGACGGGCAAAGAACACAGCATCAAGGCCAGGGTTGTCATTAATGCGACCGGTCCCTTTGCTGACCATCTGCGGAGAATGGATGATCCCGAAGTGTCGCCACTGATTTCACCCAGCCAGGGTATTCATCTGGTCTTTGACAAAAGTTTTCTGCCGGGAAATTCCGCCATAATGGTTCCCCACACCAAAGATGGCCGGGTGATGTTTGCCATTCCGTATCTCGGTGCGACACTTGTTGGTACAACCGACACTCCGATTGTTGATGTGCCCCTCGAACCGCGTGCGTTTCCCGAGGAGATTGATTTTATTTTGGAAACGGCAGGAATGTATCTACAAAAGGCCCCTTCGCATGACGACATTCTCAGTGTTTTTACCGGGATTCGCCCCCTGGTCGGAGCCGGCGACGATAAGAACACTGCTTCACTATCGCGGGATCACACCCTTATCATTTCAAACTCGGGGCTTCTCACCATGGCGGGCGGCAAGTGGACGACTTATCGACAGATGGCCGAAGACTGTGTCAATCATGCCGCCACGCTTGCCGGTCTCGACGCCAGACCCTGTGTCACCAAGCGGCTCAATATCCATGGCTACCACAAGAGCCCGCAAAAATTTGGCTCCCTGGCACTTTATGGCTCTGACGCTCCGGCCATCCAGGATCTGTTGCGTGCGGATACTTTACGTCAGGAACGCATTCATCCGGCCCTGCCAGCGCTTTGCGGTGAAGTGGTTTGGGCGGTCAGGTTCGAAGCGGCGCGGACAATTGACGATTTTCTGGCCCGGAGAACCCGGAGTCTTTTACTTAACGCGCAGGCGGCAATCCAGGCTGCTCCTAAGGTGGCCGCACTGATGGCCGCTGAACTCGGGTATAATGAACAATGGGAAAATGAACAGGTGGCCTCGTTTCGGCACATCAGCGAGAGATACCTGCCGGCCTGACTTTTTGGGCCGGAATAGAGGGCGTCATTTAAGCTTGACCGACAAGCCCGTTTAAGCCTATATTGGTTTGCCAAAAAAGGGGAGTTCTTATCAAGTAATGCATACTGTTTTGCTATTCCTGGAGCCGTTTCTCAAACTGATTCGCCGGGAAAAATTGCACAAGGTGGGCCTGGTATTGATTCTCCTCATTCTTCTCGGGGCGACGATGTTTTCGCTATTTGAGAGAGACGTGGGGTTCATAGACTCCCTGTGGTGGACCCTGGTGACCATCACTACCGTAGGGTATGGCGACATCGCGCCGGTAACCGTTGGCGGTCGCATCGTCGGCACCGGGGTCATGCTGCTCGGGATCGGATTGTTAGCAATCTTTACGGCCACGGTGGCCGGGGTATTCATCGAGAACAGGATTATGGAAGATAAGGGGCTGAGAGTGAGTAAAGTCAAGCAGCATTTTGTAATCTGCGGCTGGAATTTTCGGGGTCCTGAAATCGTGGCCGGATTTCGGGCCGACGCCAAGTCCAAAAAATTGCCCGTAGTGGTTATCGCCGAGATCCAGGAAAAACCACTGGACGATCCGGACCTCCATTTCATCCGCGGCGAACTCGATCCGGAAACCCTGGAAAAGGCCAATATGGCCGAGGCCCAGGCAGCGATCCTGCTTTCTGATGACAGCCTTGACGCCAGCGCCCGGGACGCCAAGACTATTCTGAATACCCTGACCATTGAAAGCCTGTATCCCTCGGTCTATACCTGTGTCGAACTCATGCGCGCCAAAAACGTGGAACACTGCCGGAGGGCCAAGGCGGATGAAATCATTGTTGTGGGCGAACTGAGCACCAACCTTCTGGTCCAGGCGGCCCTGGACCATGGCATCACCAGAATGATTTCTGAATTGGTCAGTACCCGATACGGCAGCGATCTTTACAAGATCAGAGTACCGCAAAGCATGCGCGGCCGAACCTTTTTTGATATAATGTGTGAGCTGAAAAAAAGTCACGGTTTTTTGTGCGTGGGGGTTGAAGACTCCCAGGATAAAAAACTGCTGGCCAATCCAAACTCAGAATACCGCGTCGGGCCGGACGACCGACTGGTCATAATCGCCTCATCCAGACCAAAATTGACCTAAGGCGTTTAAAAGACCGGGTTCCAGAGGGTTCGGCTTTGATTATCCCCAGAGGGGAATTGTTTTGATAAAAGTTCATTGCATTAAAGAAATTTCAAATAACAAATTCCAAAAAACAAACAAATACCAATGACCAAATTCAAAATCCCAAACAAAAAAGCAATCACTTTGAACCGGTTTGGAATTTGGAATTTGTGATTTATTTGTAATTTGGTGCTTGGATTTTGTGATTTTAGACACAAAACGCCAAGGCAGAGCCATTTATTTATCACCTGGCCTTAAGGACCAGGTATTCTATTCTGGAATAAAGAAAATAGGAGGTGGTTATGTCTGATAAATTCGAACTGGTAAAATCGTATCTTCTTGACATGGATATACCCATTGTCAGCGAAGACCCGGCCGAAGAACTGGTAGTGGTTAGTGATGAGGACAACGGTGTCAAGGACCTGGTGATCGACTGCGAGGCCCCGCTCCTGGTCTTGGAGCAGGTGATCATGGAGATTCCGTCCAGCCCGGGAGACCTGTATAAACGCCTGCTGCAGATGAATCGCGAGCTGGTCCACGGCGCGTTTGTCATGGACGAGGAGGCCAGGCTCATTCTCTTTCGGGACACGCTCCAGTTGGAGAATCTCGACCGGAACGAACTCGAGGCCTCCATTCAGGCTCTGGGTATGGCCCTGGCCGAATTCAGCTCCGAACTAATC
>JAFDDW010000156.1 GCA_019310665.1 Deltaproteobacteria bacterium | reverse complement strand
TAAACTCAATCAAACACCGTCCTATTATCGTTCCGCTGAAACCCTTCAAACGATGCTGGTGGAAACTGATTTCATTGTTGATCAAACCAAACCTTCGGGCGCCCACGGGGAACTCGTCTGGTTTATCGTAACTAAAAAAAATGTCTAATGAAAGAAATTGAACCCGACAAGCTGTCTTTTTCCGCGGCTGCAAAAACGGGCCTGGTTGCCTTCCTGCTGGCAACTATACTTATCGTTGTTGATGGGTGGCTGGCCGTTATTCCTTTAGCCGGATTTCTTTTGCTTTGTCTGGCCGCTCCCTTTTTTCCCCGGTTCGGATTTTTTCTCCCCGTTATCAGCCGGGGATCATCAGGGAAAAAGGCGGTGGCCATCACCTTCGATGACGGGCCGGATCCTTTAACCGCTCCGCCGTTACTCAAATTGCTTTTAAAGCATCGGGTTAAGGCAACTTTTTTTGTTACCGGAGAAAAGGCGGCCGCGCATCCGGAAACTATAAAAGATATGTTGCGCCACGGGCATTCGGTCGGCAATCACTCTTATCAACATAGTTACCGGATGCTTTTCAAATCCTGCCCGTCCATTGTGGCGGATATAGAAACCACCCAAAATGTGCTGCGTGATTTCGGGATAAGACCGCTGGCCTTTCGACCGCCGGCAGGCATCACCAGTCCCGGATTGGGGTCGGCCCTTTTGAAAACCGGCATGTATTTGGTCAATTTCAGCTGCCGCCCCCTGGATGGCGGCAACCGGCGTATCGGCAATATTGCCGACAGCATTTTAAAGCGCATCCGTCCCGATGACATAATTTTGCTCCACGACAGCCGACCACCTGATGAGGGTTTAATTCCTGACTGGTTAAAAGAGGTGGATCGCCTTCTTTCGGGTTTGAAGACCAAAGGTCTAGCGGTTCTTCCGCTGTACGAGATTATCGGCAAGCCGGTTATGATATCAGTTGATAGTCTAAATTACTAATTATAGAGAGAAAGGAAGAACACCATGATGACCATGTCTATAAGCGTGTTAGGTCTGGGGATGATGGGGCGGCCCATGGCTCACAGGCTCCTGGAAGCCGGGTGCGATGTGCGGGGTTGGAATCGGTCCACGCTTTCCCCGGATCTGACAGAAGGCATTCCGCTGTGCGCTACGGTGCAAGAGGCTGCCCGGGCGGATGTGTGCCTGATGATGCTGCTGGATTCAACAGCGGTGGATGCGGTTTTCGAGCAAATGGAACCCTATTTGGAAGCCGGCCAGGTGGTAATGGACATGAGCAGCTCAGACCCGACCCATTCCACAATCCATGCTCAACGGCTGGTTGCCAAAGGAATCGGCTGGATCGACGCCCCTGTTTCCGGAGGACCGGAGGGTGCGGCGGCCGGCACCCTGGCGATCATGGCTGGAGGTTCGACGGCTGATTTCGCAAACGTAAAACCGGTGCTGGATATACTGGGCGGTAATGTGGTGCATGTCGGGCAGGCCGGCATGGGACATGTCGTTAAAGTCATCAACCAGGTGATTGTGGGGCTGACCATTGAGGCCGTGGCCGAGGCTTTGACCCTGGCGGAAAAATCGGGGGTTGATCCCCGGCTGGTGCAACAGGCGCTAAAGGGCGGTTTTGCCGACTCGAAAATTCTGCAGCTACACGGTACCCGTATGATCAAACGGCGCTACGAGCCGGGAGGCAAAGCCACAATCCAGCTCAAAGATTTAAGACTGGGCCGGGCGCTGGCTGAAACAGCGGCGATCAGGCTCCCTCACGTGGAAAGTCTGATAACATTTTATGAAAAGCTAATCGCCCAAAAAGATGGGGAATTAGACCATTCGGCCATACATAAACTATTGTGGACTTGACGACGTATCAAGATTTTGTTCCTTTTAAATATTTCGTTCTGTTGGCGGATCGTACCATTCTGCCGTTATAGGTTTTAACTATCCATCCGGACTCAACAAAACGGACTTCGGAAAGAGAAACATACAATTCATGAAATACGCAACGCCGTAATTCACGACTAATATTTGCCCTGTCTTCTTGGCCGACACCAGACATCAGTTCACAAACCATCACAATTTTTTCGGAACCGGTACGGGGATCATTGATTCCAAATGCCACCGCTCTGCCGGGTTTAATACCGGAGACTGTATTGGCTATGTTCTCCAGATCCTCCGGATGTATGTTCTGCCCGCCTTTAATAATTAAATCTTTCTTGCGGCCGCATACATAAAGGTGCCCTTTTGCCAGATAGCCGATATCACCTGTATAATACCAGCCGTCATCCATTACCTCGGCTGTTAGTTCAGGATTCAAGTGATAACCGCTGAATAGAAATCCTGTCCGGATGGCAATCTCACCCACTGATCTCTCAGGCAGGTGGTTTCTGCTTGAATCGACAATAGCCACATCCGCACCGTCCAGCGGCAATCCGCAGCTTACGACAGGGATAGACCCTTTTTGGTTCGAAACGGCAGGCACGGCCCTTCTTTCATCATAAAGCGACCGAACATCTACCCAGTCAACCGAGCATTTATCCTGCATTTTAGTTACGGTAGCTGCCAGTGTGTTTTCAGCCATGCCGTAGCCCGGTTTGATGGCTGTGGCCGCTAATCCGTAAGATTTAAAAAAGTCAAAAAAAACCTTTATGCTGTCATAAAGAATCGGTTCACCGCCGAGGCCTACAAACCGTAAACTGCTGAGATCCAATTCTTTCAGGTTCTGATCTTTCACGCTTCGCAGGGTGTGATTCAAACCAAAATTGGGGAAAATACAGTGTGTGCCCCCATGTCTTTGGATCGCCTCTAACAGGGCTTTAGGGTTGTGGACCCATTTGAAGGGAGACATCAGGACTAAAGGAACACCGATGGTCAAAGGAAGAACAATGCCTGAAAAAAGACCTAGATCGTGGTAGAGGGGCGGCCAGTTAACAATTACATCTCGCGGGCGTATATCCAGGGCCGTTGCATAAGATTGGATAAAATTCAAAATAGCGCGATGGGAAAGCCTTACTCCCTTTTGCCGCCCGGTAGAACCACTGGTGTATTGAATATAGGCAATCTGCTCCCCCAAAGCATAGTCCTTGGGAACGGATAAATCCTGCTTGCCGGGCCGGGTTAGAATTTCAGCTGCGCTTATGGCCTGACAGTTTGAATCCCGGAGGGACTCACCGAGCTCGATCTGCAACTGCGGTATAGTTATTAAACCCCGGGCACCCGAGTTTTTGACAAGACTGCAGATTTGCTCTTTGAATTTATCCCGGTTAGGCGCATGCTCCGGATAATGGGAAATGATAGGGATAGCCCCGGCATACAGGACCCCCCAGAAAGCCGCTACAAGCTCAGGTGAGTGGTTAAGGCAAACAATGACAATATCCTGTTTTTTAATAGCATTGGACTGCAGTGTTTGGGCCCAGGAAATTGCTTTACTATGCAGTTGACCGTAAGAAATCTTTTCTTCGGAATCGTCATCGGAAATGAGAATTATCGCAATCCGGGCTGGATTTTCCAATGTTTTTTCGACAAAAGGCTCAACAATTGATTCACAGGGATTAAGCATAACGAGCTCCAGCCAGGCATTTCTGAACAAGGGTGGTGAAATCATAAATTTCGCTGCCATTGTAGATAACCCGGCCTTTGGGGTCCAAACACAGTTTGCCATAGGATGATATTTCCCGGGCGGGGGATTTCTCGAGCATCAAAAAAACGGCCCCGGGGGGCACTTTGCTGGGTTCGCCAAAAACTTCCGGACAACCCACATCCGAAATCCCGCTTAGAATTTTTTCCACATCCCCCCGGATAATATGATCCAGTGCCGTTTGCAGGCCGGCCAGTCCGGGCGGGTGCTGTTCGGTGATGACATAGTTGGTTCCCGTGAGCCCAAAACGGATGGCGGCCTCTCCCAGATAGCTGTTGGCCAGAGTATATGAGAACAGGGCCGGACTGGCATTGGACCCTCTGTCTGGAATAACCGTTTTATAATAGTCGACATCCGTCCCCAGACAACCATATACGGTGGATGCGATGATGCCGATGTTGCGTTCCCGGGTCCATTCAGATAGACCTGCATCTATCAACGCAAATGCGATGGCCGTCAGCCCCAACCGGGAGTATTCATCCATGCGCCTGAAATTTGGATAAGGCTTTTTAAACATGTCCGAGGGATTAATATCGGGCAGAGGTCCCCATGGCATGGCGAAAGTCTCATAATCCCTGCCGCATCCCATGCCGACTGCCGTTACCCATCCGATTCCGGTAATATTGATGCCTGCCATCAGATCTATTCTCCGAATCATTTAGGACTACTTTCCCAGAATTAGAGCGGCGTTGACGCCGCCGAATCCCGAATTGGTGGTTAAAAGATAGTCCCCGGAAACCGGATGCGATTCAGGGCTCACTTGACCCTCAGCGCCGTTCTCCGGATTTGAAAACCCGACCGTTGGGGGGATAACCTGGCTTAAGAGCGCTTTGAGACCCAGGGTAACCTCGATGGCCCCGGCCGCTCCCAGGGTATGTCCGATGGCGCCTTTGATAGAATACAGGGGCATCTTGCGTTCACTAAACACCTGCCGGAAAGCGTTGAGTTCCATTAAGTCATTATAAACCGTACCGGTTCCATGGGCACTGATGGCGGCAATGTCTTCGGGCTTTCTTTTTGCCGTCTTCAGGGCTTGATCAACGGCCTGTACCAGACCTCGACCATTCTTGGCCGGAGCCGTAATATGGGTGGCATCATTGGTAATGCCCCATCCGAGTATAGTGCCCAGCCGGTTCCGATTTTCCCGGCGGGCCCGATCGGCATTCATCAACAGCAGTGCCGCTGCTCCCTCTCCGAGCGACAGCCCCTTGCGATCGCGGTCAAAGGGCCGGCAGGGAAACGGCGACAGTGCCTTTAAGGCCGAAAATCCCGAAAACGCATATTCCGTGATCAGGTCCCCACAGCAGACCAGCACGGCCTCGGTTCTGCCTGATTCGATCAGCGCCGCACCATGGGCGACGGCAATGGTAGACGAGGCACAGGAAGCGCTGACACAAATACCGTTGCTGATCAGGCCGAGTTTGGCGCCAACTATATCCGCTATGGAAGACAGCAATACATCCTGAAAATTGGCCTGCTTGCCGCGACAAAATGACTCCAGATTATCGGCGCCCGCCTTGATGGTCGCGGTAATCAGGGCGGAATCGGACGGCACCGATCCCATCTCAAGGAATAGGCGGTCCAGCAAATGCTGCAGCATGGAACGGTCGTTGACGGCTTTTAAATCATCGATATGAGCCGCAATTTTAGCCTTGTAGTGGCCCTGGTCCACAGGGAAACGGTTTATCGGCCGGATAGCGCTTTCACCCGCCATAAGTCCCTGCCACAGCGCATCCAGGTTGTTTCCCAGCGCCGTAACCACAGCGGCATCGGTAACAACGACCCGGCCGGATTCTATATTTTTTAAGTTATCAACACCCACACGTCACCATGTTTCCTTGCTGCCTCTTCCTTCTTTTTCCAAAAGTGCGTATCATTTCTGCCATCTACATACTATCCTCTGTCCTTCATTTTTTTTTCTGCATTCCGCATTCCCAATTCCGAATTCAAAACTCTGTCAAAAAAATCGGCCGATCATAATTATCACCGAATTCATCCCCCGATTTTCGTCATGCAATCCAGCGTTTGAGATGTGAGAGAGCCGAACCGCGCCAAAAAACGGCGGACCGGAATCCACCTTGAATTCCGTCCCGATTCCAATCTGGGGGTTAAAATTAAACCGGGATCCCTGACCGTCAACCTGAAAGTCGGT
>JAFDDW010000155.1 GCA_019310665.1 Deltaproteobacteria bacterium | reverse complement strand
CAGCACTGAAACAATCTCGCGATAAGATCCTGAAATTTATTTAATTGATAGCCGCTAACCTCGTCCTTTTTATTAGCTCTCATATTGTTCATAGGGAGAACTATAACAAAAAAAACTTGTGTGTCAAGGATTTTTTTTAATCCGGTTCAAAGGTTCGGGGAACCGGGTTCAGCGTTCAGAGGTTCAAAGGTTAACTGCTGAACTTGCAGTCTATCGTTATCGTTGCTCTAGTTTTCGATAAGATACAGATTAACAAGCATAAGGACGCTGACCCTGAACCCTGAACCTGCTAATAGTTCAAGATGCGAATTTACTTTAACGGGATTATATATTATAATTAAAAATTAATAAGTTCGAACACTTTTGGCGGTCCTCGCTACCGTAAAAAGGAGGAAAGAATGCAAATCAAATGGCGTTACGGTCTCATTTTAATGGCGGTTGTTCCCGGTTTGTTAACCCTACCGGCATGCTCAAAAAATCAGGTCCAGACCGAGGCATCGGTCGTGCAGGAGCAAGAGCAGGACATGAAGGCGGAAAAAACTCCGGAAGAACTGGAGCAGGAACGTCTGGAACGCGAGGCCGCCGAGCGTAAACTGCGGGCGGAAAAAATAAAATTCATGTATGAGGACATCTATTTCAATAAAGACCGTTACAGCCTGAATCCTGAAGCCCGCCAAATTTTACAGCGCAAGGCCCGGTGGCTGATGAAAAATCCGGACCTTAACGTCCTCGTAGAGGGGTACACGGATGAGCGTGGTTCAAAGGAGTATAATTTTGCCCTGGGAGATCTGCGCTGGGAGATCTGCGGGCCGGAGCCGTGAAATCCTTTCTCATTCGCCAGGGTATCGAATCACCCCGTCTAATTGCCGTCAGCTACGGCAACGAACGTCCCATTGATACCAGCAAAACGGAAAAAGGCCGGGAGAAAAACAGGCGGGTGCACTTTGTGGTAGAGGAATAAAAGCAGAATCGGAGAATTTAGGAATTTAGGTATTGAGGAATTGAGGGATTAAAATCGGATCGGATCTTCTCATAATCTGTCAGTAGACGGAGATGATTTTACAATTATTAATTTTAAGATTTACTTGACTTGACAACCGCTAATTATGAAATCTGTACTGTTGGCGGAAAGCTACCGCGAAGCGGTTTCGTATATCATACTGTCAATCTATGTTTTAACTCACCTTTCGATTCTATCAAATCAAGTATAGGTCAGGACACATAATCGATCCCTAATTTCCTGAGTTCCTGACTCCCTGAGTCCCTGAATCACTCAATTCCTGAATTCCTGAATCCCTAAATACCTGATCCCTGAATCCCCCAATTATCAATTAACTAATTTTCGATATCTCTTCAAAGGTTTTAATTTCCGAGGGCAGATCATCCACCTCAATAGTCAGATCCACTCGCAGCGCAAAGGCCCTCTCGATAACGTTCTCTAACTGGATCACATTGCCCGGCCAATTGTATCGCAACAAGACGTCCAGGGCATCCGGCGATATGTTCATAACCTTGTTTTCGTTTTTGGCATTATACCGATTCAAGAAATGGTTTATCAGCAGACATATATCTTCCCTGCGCTCTCTGAGCGGCGGCATAATAATTTTGACGTCGCTAATACAACTCAAAAAATCCTGGTTAAAATTTCCCTTTTGGGCCGCTTCTCCCAGATTTCTGTTGGTCGCCGCCAACAACCGGACGCTTGAACCCGCTTTGCCGTCACCAGGGCCCGGATTGAAATCGTTTTCAGTATATGCCTGGCTGATCACGGCCTGCACGGCCGGCTTAATTTCGGCGATTTCGTTAAAAAAGACGGTGGCGGCCTGTGCGGATTTAAACAGCTCAACGGCATGATTATAAAGTTGATCGCCGGCAATCCCTTTGCCGAAGCTTTTGCAGTTAACGGGAATAAACGCTTGCCGGCTGCGATCACTGTTGCGGTGTATGACGTGAGCCGTCAACTCCTTGCCGGTACCACTTTCGCCCTGTATCAGCACATTGGGACTGCCGCTGCTCATGTGGTCAGTTTGCTCATAAATTTCCTGCATCTTGAGGCTTATCCCGACCAGCTGATCGTATTTATGCCTTTCTTTTAACCGTTTGCGCAGGACGACATTTTCCCGCTTAAGCCGTTTTTCCTCAAAGAGTTTATTTATTACGATTCTTAACACATCCAGTTTAAACGGCTTTTGAATATAATCATAGCTTCCGAATTTCATGGCCTGAATGGCGGATTCCATCGTTCCGTGCCCGGTGACGATAATCACCTCCGTCGCCGGTCGGTACTCTTTTATCATGGCCAGAAGCTCAAGTCCGTCGATATCGGGCATTTTAAAGTCGGTAAAGACAACATCAAAATCTTGGTCCTTGATGAGTTCAAGCGCTTTAAGTCCGCTGTCCACGATACTAACCCTATAATCAAAAGCAGCCAGATACTCTTCAACCAAGTTCAGGATTGTCTGGTCGTCATCTACAAATAAGATTTCAAAGTCGTCCATGGTTCCCTCCACCTGCGCGCATATTTTATTCAACCCATTATGCAGAGCGAATAACAAAATACAATCAATTAACTACCTGGTTCAGAGTCTTTTCCCAGATTATAGCGCTTTATTTTTTCAACCAGAGTGGTTCGTTTAATCTTGAGAAGCTGGGCCGCCCTATTTTTCACCCAGTTGCTTTGATCCAGCGCACTGATAATAAGGGCCTTCTCAAACTCGCTGACCGCTGTACTAAATGATATTCCCTCACTGCTGATTTCCTTGCGCCGGGCTGCCCGGCTGCTCACGATCCTGATCTTTTCCGGCAGATCCTCGGGCAGTATGTGCTCGCCTTCGTGCAAAACGACCAGCCTTTCGATTAAATTCTTCAACTCCCTCACGTTACCCGGCCATGAATAATTCACCAGGATCTTCATGGCCTCGTCGGAAAACTTCGCCGGTGAAGATTCCTTTTTGACGGCAAATTGTTCGATGAAGTGAGCAACCAGATAGGGGATGTCGGCCTTGCGTTCTTTTAAGGTGGGCAGCATGACCGGTATCACATAAAGACGGTAGAAAAGATCCTCCCGGAAATTTCCCTTTTGCACTTCTTCTTCCAGGTCTCTGTGCGTGGCTGCAATAATCCTGGCGTCGGTTTTGATGGTCTCGTTGCCGCCGACCCGCTCAAATTCACCTTCTTCAAGGACCCGTAATACTTTCACCTGCAGATCAGCGCTCATATCACCGATCTCATCTAAAAAAATGGTGCCGCCCTTGGCGATTTCGAATTTACCCGCTTTGTCCGCGGTGGCCCCGGTGAATGCCCCGCGCCGGTACCCGAAAAATTCGCTTTCCAGCAAACCTTCCGGCGTAGCGCCACAGTTAATCTGGACAAAGGGTTGGTCGCTTCGACCAGAGGCTTTATGAATCGCTCTGGCAATTAAGCCTTTCCCAGTCCCCGTTTCTCCGTTCAACAGGATGGTCGTGTCGCTCTTGGCAACCTTTTCAACTATTCTGAATATCTTGCGCATGGCGGTGCCGTGGCCAATAATATCCTTGAATATGGCCTGGAACTGAGCTTTTATAGGAATGACTTTATTTTTAAGCTGCAGATTTGAATCTGTCATGCGATTATTCCCCCGATAGATAAGACCTCGGTTAACTGCATCATTCAAATTAAACCGGTACTATACAACCAGGTATTTTCCATGGTAATAGAATTCTAACTTTCTCACTAATGTATTCAATAGGGGACAAAGTCAAGACAAGCATACTAAAAATTAACAGTTTTTCAATACTTTAACTTAAATTGCGCAATTTTTTACCTGATTTGAAAAAAACACTGAAAATCGCTGTTCGAGACCTGGTGGCCCATGTGCTCCGCTCAGGGGATCTATCATTTGAATTTTTAGCCTCCGCCCGTCCGGTGGATGCCATTCGAATCCATCAGAAAATCCAGCAATCACGCCCCGAGAATTATACGGCCGAAGTTGCGGTCGCCCATCAGATGGAAACCGACCTGTTTTTATTAATGCTCGGCGGCCGAATCGATGGGATCTATCATGAATCCGACGGTGTGCTGATTGAAGAAATCAAGACCACCACACGCCGTCTGGATTATTTTGAGAGCCATGAAAATCCGATCCACTGGGGGCAGGTAAAAACCTATGCCTATATTTATGCCAGGGACCGGAATCTGAGCGATGTTGATGCCCAGCTGACCTATTTCCAGGTGGATACCGGCGAAATACGCAATTTTAAGAAGCACTTTACCGTAGCGGAACTGGAGACCTTCTTCCAGGACCTGGTGGCCGTTTATCTGCAATGGGCCGGTACCGTTGTCCGCTGGGAGCTTCGGCGTGATGAATCCATCCGCCAACTTGAATTTCCTTTTGGCAGCTACCGCCCGGGGCAGCGTGCGATGGCGGTCGGTGTTTATCGAACCATTAAGCAGGACGGCCAACAACTGGTCCAGGCCACAACCGGCATCGGCAAAACCATGGCGGCCATTTTCCCGGCGGTGAAAGCCATCGGTGAGGGATTGACTGCCAAGGTCTTTTACCTGACGGCCCGCACCACCGGCCGCCTGGCAGCGGAAACGGCGCTGGATGAATTGCGCAAGGGACGGCTTAAACTCAAGTCTCTGGCCATCACCGCCAAAGACAAGATCTGCTTTAAACCGGAAAGCGCCTGCAATCCGGATGAATGTGAATTCGCCCGCGGTCATTTTGACCGGGTGAACGCGGCCGTAAATGAAATCTTCGACCAGGATGCTTTCACCCGCACCGTCGTGGCGGAAACCGCCCGGCGCCACCAGGTGTGCCCGTTTGAGTTTTCTCTAGAACTGTCGCTGTGGGCGGATTGCATTGTCTGCGATTACAATTATGCCTTTGATCCCCGGGTATATTTACGCCGCTTTTTCCTGGAAGAAAATGGTGCCTACACCTTTTTAATCGATGAAGCCCACAATCTGGTGGATCGGTCCCGGGAAATGTTTTCGGCTGAGATCTACAAACAGCCGCTTTTGGATCTAAGGCGCTCCATACGAAAAGAGCTGCCTCAGGTTTACAAAAGCCTTGGGAAAATCAATTCGTGGATGATCAAGGCCCGCAAAAAATGTGAGGAATCCGAGCCGACACGCCACGAGAAACAGGCCCCGGAAGATTTATTTCCCCTGCTGCGAGGATTTCTCAGAATCAGCGAGCGTTGGTTGTCGCGCAACGTAAAAACCTCATTTCGCGAAGAATTGCTGGATCTGTTTTTTGCGATATCCGGTTTTATCAGGGTGGCGGAACAATATGATGACAGTTATGTAACCTGTTTTGAAAAAATAAAAAAAGATCTGAAACTCAGGCTGTTTTGCATCGATCCATCTAACCAGCTGGGCAACGCCCTGAACCGCTGTCAGGCAGCGGTTTTTTTCTCAGCCACCATGACTCCCATGCAATATTTCAAAAAAATCCTGGGTTGCAACCCAGGCGCCGGCGGTCTCATTTTGCCCTCGCCCTTTCCCGCTGAAAACCTGAGACTTTTCGTTTACGACACGGTATCCACCCTTTATCGGCATCGGAATAATACCAAGCAGGAAGTTTCCCGGGCAATCTGCAGCCTGGTCAGTCAAAAAACAGGCAACTATCTTATTTTCTTTCCGTCATACGAATATATGCTGATGGTATTTGAAACCTTTTCATCCGATTGCCCGGACAGCGAAGTGATTATCCAGACACCCGGTATGAGCGAACTCGAAAGAGAAGAATTTCTCAACCGCTTTGGGATGGAAAACCACCGGTCGCTGCTGGGATTTGCAGTGATGGGCGGTATATTTGGTGAAGGCATCGATCTGGTGGGCGAGCGGTTGTCCGGAGCGGTGGTCGTAGGCGTCGGGCTTCCCGGAATTTCCCTCGAAAAGGAATTGATCCGGGACTATTTTGCCGCCACTCATAATGCCGGCTTCGAATATGCCTACCAGTACCCGGGAATCAACCGGGTGCTCCAGGCCGCCGGCCGGGTTATTCGCACCGAAACCGACCGGGGAGTCGTTCTTTTAATTGATCAGCGTTACGGAACCTACCGCTACCGGTCGCTCCTGCCTGCGGAATGGCGTCCCGTCAAAGTGCGAAGTGGGCAACAGTTGGCGGAAGATTTAAAAGATTTTTGGAATCATTAAGTGTTGCGAGTTACGGGGTTCGCGTTACGGGTTGCGGGTTGCGAGTTGCGGGGTACGGGGCCCGCCATAGCCCAGCCTTCGAAAATCATTAAGATTTAAAATTGTATTCAGACAGTTTGACAGTAACAACATATATCAATATAATCAAGATAGTGATCCTCGGAGTCCCTGATGAAATATTTTATTGCGACGGCCATTATACTATTCAGCTTATTCGCGGCTACAATCCTTGGTGCTCAAAAGCTTTACACCTGGACAGACGAAAACGGGGTATTGCATATCACCGAGCAGCCGCCGCCGAATAGCGCCAAAGTTGAAAATGTTATTACTTACAAAGAAAAAACCCAGGAGGAATTAGCGGCTATTGAGCGCAGAAAAGAGAAAATACGCCGGGAATTTGAAAGGCAGGAACAACTTGACCGGAAACAGGAAGCCGGATTAAAGGCGAAGCAAGATGAGGA
>JAFDDW010000154.1 GCA_019310665.1 Deltaproteobacteria bacterium | reverse complement strand
GCGCTCATCCGGGAAGTCGGGGTTTCCGTCGATGTAGCTTTCGGCGTCCTTAAAATAGCCCACCTGGACGATCGGGTCTAAAAACAGGCGCTCGACGCGAGGCATCTGGATATCTCGGCCCACCAGAAACCCCATGGCCGAGCCCTTGCTGCCTGCCATTACCGTTGCCAGAAGGCTCGCCTGCTTCTGGGGATAACCCACAACGCCGTGCACATAGCCCACGGAGAAGCCAAAACTATCATTGTAAAAGGCGTAGGGAAGGCTGAGGGTCTGTTTGGAGGCTTCACCATCCGGACCCACTCGAACTCCTTGGCCGAATGAAGAAACGCCGGTCAACAATACGAAAAGGAAGAATACTGCGAATACAATCTGTCTCATCTGCCGCGCTCTACTCAAATGATTGAATATTCAATAGTCAGTTTTCGCCTTCGGCGGATCCGGGTTAGGGTTCACAGGATCAGAAGTTCAAAGGTTCAGAGATAAGGGTGACTTTTTCATTATCCGAAAACGGGTATTTTATCAACAAAATATCCTGTTACGTTCACAGAGAAGCCATAAACATTGTCTGGTTAGACTGACTGAATGTTTCGGCAAAATAAACCGGGTGTAGAATATCGAATTCCCGGATCAAATTTGAATTCGAGGTGAATTTATATGGAAGGACCCAGCAGCCCGCCATAGAGGCGGGCTGCTGTTTGGGGACGGTTAGATATCGTAGTAGAGATAAAATTCATGCGGATGGGGCCGCAACTTGACGTCATTGATCTCATTTTCGGTTTTATACTCGATCCACATGTCAATGGCATCCTGGGTGAAGACATCACCTTTTAAGAGAAACTCCTGATCGGCCTTCAAAGCTTCCAGGGCCTCATCCAGGGAGCCCGGGGCGGAGGGAATTTCGGCCAGCTCTTCGGGCGGGAGGTTGTAGATGTCTTTATCCAGGGGATCACCCGGATCGATTTTGTTCTGGATGCCGTCGATGACCGCCATCAGTATGGCTGAAAATGCCAGGTAGCCGTTACAGGACGGATCCGGTGTGCGAAACTCGATCCGCTTGGCCTTGGGAGAGGTGGAGTACATCGGAAGTCTTACTGCCGCGCTGCGATTGCGGCTGGAGTAGGCCAGGTTGACCGGTGCTTCAAAACCCGGCACCAGGCGTTTGTAAGAGTTGGTGGTGGGGTTGGTAAACGCGCACAGGGCCCGGGCGTGTTTCAGAATGCCGCCGATGGCATACAGCGCTTCCTGGGAGACGCCGGCATATTTGTCTCCGGCAAACAGCGGCTGATCCCCGTTCCAGATGCTGATGTGGGTGTGCATGCCGGTGCCGTTATCCTCAAAGAGGGGTTTGGGCATAAAGGTCACGGTGTGGTTGTTGCGATAGGCGACGTTTTTAAGAACATACTTAAACCACATGAGCTGGTCTGCCATTTGAAGCAGGGGCTTGAAGCGCATATCGATTTCGGACTGCCCGGCGGTGGCGACTTCATGGTGCTGGGCTTCGGTCTCGATTCCCAGTTCCTCAAGGGTTAAAACCATTTCCGTTCGTAAATCCTGAAATTTGTCCATGGGAGGTACCGGAAAGTATCCTTCTTTGTGGCGCGGTTTGTAGCCCAGGTTGGGCCCTTCATCGCGGCCGGTGTTCCAGGCACCTTCTATAGAATCAATTTCATAGAAAGCCCCGAAACGAGTGGATTCAAATCGGATATCATCAAAGATAAAAAATTCGGCCTCGGGACCAATGTAGGCCACATCGCCAAGTCCACTGCTTTTCAGGTAGGCATCCGCTTTTTTAGCGATATTTCGGGGATCGCGGGTGTAGGGTTCCCGCGTTACCGGGTCAGCAATATCGCAGATCAATACCAGGGTCGGCGCTTCATAAAACGGATCCATTTTCGCAGTTGCAGCGTCCGGTATGACCAGCATGTCGCTGGCATGAATCGGCTGCCAGCCGCGAATACTCGATCCGTCAAAGCCGAAGCCGTCTTCAAAGCTGGATTCTTCCAACTCCCTGATGGGCACACTAAAGTGCTGCCAGAGGCCCGGAAAATCCATAAAGCGCAAATCGACCATTTTGGCGCCATTTTCCTTTGCCATGTTTAATACTTCTTTAGGGGTCATAATTTAATCCTCCTGTTATTATTGGTTTTGATCGTTTAGTTCGTTTAGATCGTTTTTATCGTTTGGATCGTTGAGTTCGTTAGGATCGTTAGGATCGTTTCTACTCTCAGCTGTCAGCTATGCGATCCTTCCTTCCCACTGCCCCAGTATTTTTTACGATAGGCCCTATGCGCCATGCGCTTTGCTGTTAAATCCGCAATCCGCAATCCCAAATCCCAAATCGAATGAATCCCAAATCCCAAATCGAATGAATTCCCCATTCCGAATTCATTATATTGCGTCGGCTCCGGTTTCTCCGGTCCTGACCCGCAGCGCCTCTTCCACGGTAAGCACAAATATCTTGCCGTCCCCGATTTTGCCGGTATTGGCTGCTTCCCGAATACAATTGACGACCTGTTGAACCCGATCAGCTTCCACCACAATTTCGATTTTAATCTTGGGTATAAAATCCACCACATATTCCGCCCCGCGGTAGATTTCCTTGTGGCCCTTCTGCCGGCCATAGCCTTTAACCTCGGAAATGGTCATGCCCTGGATGCCGATTTCATTCAGCGCTTCCTTGACATCATCCAGCTTGAAAGGCTTGATGACCGCTTCAATTTTTTTCACAATATTTCCCCTTTCTGATTGAATATTTTAGATTGAATATTGAAGATTTAATGTATTCTATCGATTTTATATTTACCCTATCCTATGGCGTTTGAATCTCGAAGGCTCTTTCACCGTGCAGGGATTGGTCGAGTCCGATGATTTCATTTTCAAATTTCTCCACCCCCTTGGAATGTCGAAGGACCTTGGAGTGACGAATGTCGAATTGAGGAATTCTATCAATTTAAATATAGTTTCGCATGTTCAGCTAGTCAGTCGAAAATTAAAATCAGCTTGG
The DNA here is from genome assembly GCA_019310665.1 of Deltaproteobacteria bacterium. Classification (GTDB taxonomy): domain Bacteria; phylum Desulfobacterota; class Desulfobacteria; order Desulfobacterales; family JAFDCJ01; genus JAFDCJ01. The sequence continues at coordinate 2,823 of JAFDDW010000154.1, read as the reverse complement.
AATCCTTAATTCGTCAATAGTCATTCGACATTCGTCATTCCAGTCGTTCGTCACTCGACATTCTTCATTCCAATCGTTCGTCATTCCAGTGGCAGCCTTCCCAATATGGCCGTTTTGATTTCGGCCACCTGATCCGGTTCATCTATTTTTTGACCGTTTAAATCCCAGACATAAAACACATCGACTACCTGGTCCGCTTTGGTTGCTATTTTGGCGACCCAGATGTTAAGGCCGCAAAGAAAAAGCGCATCCGTGATACTGAACAGCAGGCCGGGAAAATCGTAAGTGAAGACTTCGATGATGGTAAAAAAGCTGGAGCTTGTATTATCTACCCTGACGCGATGGGGCTTTCGGGATACGCGCTGACCGAATTGACCGAAAACAGGTACTTTCTTTTTCAGCGCGGCGGTCAGATTTAGTTTGTCTGCCAGGACGTCGCCAAGTTTTTTTTCGGCCCGCTTCCACTTCTCAGCTTCCAAGATTTGGTCCGGCGGCGGCTTAACCTCAAAGATATCCAGGGCGATGTTGTTGCGCCAGGTAAAGGCCTGGACATCAAGAATATCAATGTTGTGCAAGGTGAACAGCCCTGCAATTTTTGAAATAAGACCGGGGCGGTCTTTGGCGCAAATGGTCACCGTTCGGGTGTTGGCATCGGGCGAGCGTTTGATATTCCATATAAATTCATCATCACCCAGCCGGTCGTAAAGTTTGATATGGGCCGTCATCTCACGGGCCGGCATATACAGCAGATAGCGCGGAGACATAACCTTGAGCAGTTCTTTGATATGGCTTTTGGCCTTCTTCGTTCCGGCTGGGGCGATGATTTCATTTTTCTTTTGATCAACGATCGCAACTGCCTCGGCAGACGCCAACTCCCCTTTGTCAAGTACGCTTAAGACCTTGAGGAAAAAGTTCCTCAGCAGTGCTGCCGTCCATTCGTTCCAGGCCATGGGTCCCGTTGAAATGGAGTCGGCGACGGTCAGTAGATAGAGCATTTTGAGCCGTTCAATATCCTTTATTCTCCGGGCAGCTAAGATGGCCGTTTCTTCATCGTAAATATCCCTTCGGGTAGCGGTTTTAATCAGAAAAAGGTGTTGCCGGACCAGAAAAGCAATGCTGGCCACATCTTCAGAGCCGAGTCCCCTTTTGGTGAGGAGCTTTTTAATAATGTCGGCGCCCGATTCCGCATGGCCCTCCTCGGCCTCTCCTTTTCCGATATCGTGAAGCAACATCGCCCAGAGCAAAAGCCTTTTATTCTTAATCTCTTTGTAGATCTGTCCGCATAGCGGTTCCAAACTGCTGTCTTTGGCCGTGCCGAAGTTTTTAACGGTTTTTACGGATCGCAGTAAATGCTTGTCGACAGGGTAAAGATGATATTCATCGTATTGGATGCGGTTAACGATGCTGCGAAACTCCGGTATAAACCGCACCAGAAAGCCGGTGTTCAGCATTTCATTTAGAACATTGAATTTCGGTGCCGGTGCCACCAAAATCCGCTCAAAAGATTTGACGATGGGTTTGGATTTTCTAAATTTTGCATTCACGAGATAAAGAAACTCCTTTACCAGTCTTTTGGCCTCGGCACTCAAGGGGATCTTTAAGTGAGCGCTTTCTTCAAATATCTGCATCAAAAGGAGCGGGGATTCCATAATTTTTTCCGGTGTTTCAAAATTAAGCATTCCCCACTGGATAACTTCCAGACCTTCCACCCGGGTCTGCTTCTGTGATTTTCTTTTGCGCGTGCGCTTTTTTTCAAACCCGAGTTCATGCAGAAACATCAGGTGCTGCTGTTTTAAAGATTCCATGCGCCCGTGAAGCTCACCCAGAAATTTTTCCACCGACTGTTGACCGTTAATCGGTTTATAATTCATTGCATCGGCCAGCTTGATCTGGTTTTCAAAGTTCAGCTGATCACATTTCCGACCACAGAGATGATGGATGCGGTTGCGCACATTCCAGATAAATGACAGCGAATTACTTAAGGATTGAAACTCTTCATGGGAGAGCAGTCCAAAATATTCAAAATCTCTGGGCTGCTTCATATTCATTTCTATCTGTCCGATCCACAGCATGGTATGATAGTCCCGTAAACCGCCTTGTCCCTCCTTGAGGTTGGGCTCGAGAAGATAAGCAGAGTCGCCGAATTGAGCATGCCGCACATTATTTTTTTCAACCAGCCAGTTAATAATGGTGCGGGATTTTTTTCCGATTATCTTCTGTCGCATTTGGTTCATGAGGTCAGAATATATCAGTGACCAGCCGCAAATAAACCGTGCGTCCAGCAGCGGGGTTAAGATTTCAAAATCTGCGGCGGCAAGGCTTATGCATTCCTTCAGGGAACGGGTGGCGTAACCGACATCCAGGCCAATATCCCACAGGGGATAAACCATCTCCTGGATCAGGTTTTCTGCCTCGGCCGGGACTTTTTTTTTAAAAAGAAACAACAGATCTACATCGGAATGAATGCATTGTTCTTGCCGGCCGTAGCCCCCCAGGGCAATTATGGTATACGGATTTTTACTGATATCCATGCGCGGGCCGACCATGCTGGACTCAAATGCCTGCTGAAAATAATCATCCAGAATCCGGGCATGCTGCTTTAAGAAATCGGGTTCTTTCCCTTGCAAAAGACGGGTAGTTAACCGCGCGGTTTTCTTTTTCAGCCGGCCGGCAGTTTGTTCGTGGACAGTTTCCATAACTATCTCCATAGAAGCATTATGTGTGCCATCGGCATTGAGGATGAATAACCCATTAATATCAAAGTATTTTAAGCTAAAATCCGGCGGGAGAGGCGAGGCCCGGAAAGTTACAAATTTGTAAAAA
>JAFDDW010000153.1 GCA_019310665.1 Deltaproteobacteria bacterium | reverse complement strand
CATATTAAAAAAGCCTGTGATATCATGATGCTGGCTTCGTTTTTATGGCTGTTAGTGGTTTGGGGAGCGAGCGTGGCACTGTAATGAGGTTTCGGGTGTCCCCCCTTCGCCCTTCGGGCTACGGAGGGCAGGCAGGTTTCAGGTGTCAGGAATTCAACGATTTAGGAATTAAGGGATTCAGGAATTGAGGTATTATTGCATCGATGAACCCAATCGACCTGTTACCAAAAATTCCTAAATTCCTAAATTCGCAATTCCTCAATTGAAGGATTGCTGACACCTGAAACCTATTAATTAGGATCAATAGCAACAAATGATGAATCGGCAACCAATTGAATATCCTTCCTTAACTAAATCCTACAAGGGCATGTTTCCCTTCAAAATCTGCACCACCTCTTTCATCTATCCGGATCACTACATTCCCAATGTAAGAATGCTGGGACCGTATCTGGATGAAATCGAACTACTATTATTTGAAAGCCAGGGAACGGATGTTCTTCCTTCCAGGAAAATCATTGCAGAGCTTTGCCGCCTGGCCACCGAATTCGATCTTAGTTATAATGTTCACCTTCCGACGGATGTATCCCTAAGCGACCGGAATCCTGCACGACAACAGCGTGCAGTGGATACGATGATTCAGGTAATAGACCTGGTGAGACCACTTGAGGCTTCGGCTCTGGTGCTGCACGTCCCATATAGCGAGGAATCCTATGATGAGCAGATTCTTAAAAAATGGCGGGATAAGGTCCACCAAAATCTGACCCAAATAAAGTCCGCAGTAGAAAAGCAAAATATCATCGCCATCGAGACGCTGGATTATCCGCTGGAGCTACTGGAAGACATCGTCCTTGATCTAGATTTGAGGATCTGCCTGGACTTGGGTCATCTTATGGTATATGACTATGATGTTTTAGAGGTCTTTAATAAATATGCCTCTAAAACATCTGTCCTTCATTTGCACGGTGTTGAAAATGGCCGCGATCATACGACACTGGAGCGGCTGTCCGATAAATTATTTAAAGCAGTGCTCCAGGTTTTAAATAAATTTACCGGTGTTGTGTCTATAGAAGTCTTTTCCTTTGAAAACCTGGATTCTTCCCTCAAATATCTTGAAAATCACTGGAGGAAGAGTTGAATATGGATGCCTTATTTGAAAAAAGCGAAATAAACGGAATGGTCCTGTCAAACCGTTTTATTCGGTCGGCCACCTGGGAGGGAATGGCTACGGATGAGGGCGGTTGCACCCCCCAATTGATTGATCTCATTAGCGATCTGTCTACCGGGGGGGTGGGTCTTATCATTACCGGTCATACCTATGTTCGTCAGGACGGTCAGCATTCTCCTCTACAGCTCGGTATTCACCATGACGCGCTTATTCCCGGACTTCAAAACCTGACGCGATCCGCTCATGAACACGGCAGCAAGATCGTTTTGCAGCTCGGCTTCGGTGGTGCCTATCTATCAAAATCAAGAATCAGGGGGATGTCTGCTCAGAATCTTCAAGAGCTGGCCGAAGCTTATGGTCAGGCAGCGGTAAGGGCCGGAAAGGCCGAGTTTGACGGGGTTCAAATCTTCGCGGCCCATGGATTTTTCCTCAGTCAAATGCTCTGTCCCCGGTACAATGATCGCACCGATGATTATGGCGGAAAAATCGCCGATCGGGGCAGGGCCCTTATAGAAGTTCTTGATGCCATTCGAAACGCAGTGGGCCGGGACTACCCTGTGCTGGTGAAACTCAATTGCCGGGATTTCGTCGAAAACGGTCTTACCCTGGAAGATTCGGTCCTGGTAGCAAGCATGCTCGAAAAGGCAGGGATCGACGCGATTGAGCTCAGCGGAGGACTCCTGAACAATCCCAACATCATGCGCAGCAAAATTGATTCTGAAGATAGCAAAGGCTATTTTCTTTCTGAAGCCCGGGTCTTTAGGGAAAAGATTCATGTCCCCCTTATTCTGGTGGGAGGGATCAGATCTTACGAAGTGGCCCGGGAACTTGTGGAAGAAGGGGTTGTTGATTATATATCAATGTCCCGCCCCTTTATCCGGGAGCCCGGGCTGATTAAACGCTGGAAAGCCGGTGACCGGCGAGAGGCCGCCTGCATATCATGCGACAATTGCTTTGAACCCATCAAAAAAGGCGAAGGGATATCCTGTCTGCCATTGGAGCCGGAAGAGGCCGAAACATTTTTCCCGCAGCTATCCGAGATTGTGCCGGCCAGTCCCCCGCATCCACCCGGCACAAGCTATAAGATCTCAATTGGACTTGAGGATTGGGCATTAAATTATATACCGGTTATAAAGATTCAAATGGTTTCAAATGGGCAGATATCGGAACGGAGCCCGTCATTTCCTTTAGGAACGCAAGACCATCAAAAAGTAACCCAGGCCATCGCCGATCTTTTAGAAAAACACAAGTAAAAACAAGAATAGTGAGGCTGGTAAAGCGTATGGGGAGCAAAAGGAGTAAGAAAGGATATACGCAAGTTTACACGGGCAATGGCAAGGGGAAAACCACGGCCGCCATCGGATTGGCTATCCGGGCGGCAGGTGCCGGTTTAAAAGTGTTTATCGGCCAGTTTATCAAAATGGGCGATTACAGCGAAATTAAAGCCTTAAAGCGGTTTTCCGATTTGATTACCGTGGAGCAGTTTGGACTCGGACGTTTTACTAACGGCAAACCGACACCGGAAGACATCAAGGCCGCTCAAGAGGGGCTTGAAAGGGTAAAGTCCGTCATGGTTTCGGATGAATATAACATCATCATCATGGAAGAAGCCAACGTGGCAGTGATGTTGGGACTTTTCGCGGTCCAGGATCTACTTAAAATAATTATTAACAAACCGTATGATAAGGAACTTGTTATCACAGGGCGGGGGGCTTCTCCCCGGATCATCGAGATGGCAGATCTGGTCACCGAAATGAAGGATATCAAGCATTATTACCAGATCGGTGTCCGCGCCAGGGTCGGCATAGAGAAATAGGGATTATACCGGTTGTCATAAATACCATCCGCTTGAGACAAAATTTTTTACCGGTGATGAACTGTGGCGGAATTTAGATTTTAGATTTGGGATTGCGGACTCAGGTGAATCCGGGTTAGGAGGGGTCAGACATATTTTTAATAATTTTGTCGATACAGGATCTTAGCACTTCTACGCCGGGAGTTGTTTCAAATACCAGTTTGCCTTCGATGACGATGGAAGGTATGGGTAAAAGCTTTCCCAGAGCTTTGGATAATTCTTTGAACCTTCTGGCCCCACCGGGATCCCTTGTGACCACTTTTTTCCAGGTCAGGTTTTTTTTAAATTCCGGTGCTACCGCTTCGACCACACGGGTCATATAGACACAGGGGATTCAGTGCTCGCCTTCGTGAAATACTTCTAAATGAATTTTTTGAGTATGCATAGTTAGGCCCTTAGCGGGGTTTTTCTGACTATGAAAAGATATTTTTATCACGAAAACACGAAAGTTGGGAAACAAGAAATTTTCTTGGCTTTTTTTCGTGTTTTCGTCATTTCGTGCTTTCGTGATTAATCTTTTTGGGTTTCGGCTCGTCCGTACTATGGTTTATCGAGATAACCCTTTTCCAAAAGAACTTCTTCAATAGCCTCAACCAGTTCAAATTTAGGGGGAATCGCATCAAAAAAGAGTTCTCCGTTGATAAATAAGGAGGGAACGGGAGCTATGCGGTGATGCTTGTAAACGCCTTCTTCCCCGAACAAAGAGCGGGAAAGCTCCAGAAATCTTTTTTTACCGTCGCCTTTCAAAAATTCGACACGCTGGTAATCAACATATTGGGCGTATTTGGGCATCACCTCGCGGACGGCTTCATCCATGTAAACGCAAGGCAGACAATAACTCGCTTTATACATCACTTCGATCAAAATTTTTTTGGGGCCCTCAGCTGTCATATTAGACGGTGACCTTCGGCAAGCAAGAACGGTTTTAATTCAAAAGGACGGTATTGCCGCAATCATCGTGCCTTTTACGTTGTCAACGTGAACCGAATAACATAGTAATTGTAAAATTTCAACGGGATTCAGGGATGTGGATGGTCTTGTGAGCTCAACAAAAAAGATACCGTATACGACATGTGAAATCGATTGCATATGCGAATATCAACAAGTTGACATTTTTTTCGCTTTTAAATAGATATAAAGATTATGTTGATCGACCAGAAAATTGAAAAATTTGTTAAAAGGGAAGGGCGGAGGCCGAGAATTCTGGTCAGCAGTATGGGCAAAAAGCGTCACAATCAGGATACCAGGCTGCTTGCGACCCTTTTTGCCGAAACGGGTTTTGATGTAGATATAGGTCCGCTGCATCAGACGGCCCGGGGAACTGCCCGGATGGCGATTGAAAATGATGTCCACATTATCTGTTTTTTAAGCATTGAAAACAACCATAAAGAGCTTGTCATGGAACTGGCCAGGGCGCTCAAGGCAGAGCAAGCTGAAAATATTAGAATTTTAGTTGGAGGTGCCATACCCCGATCTGATTATGATTTTATCTATAGTGCTGGTGTCGATCAAATTTTAAATTCAGTACGGATAGATAAGGAAGCGGTAAATAGACTCTTAGACTTATTCGAATAACAGTGAAACGGTAGTTAGCATGCAAACTCAAGAATACATTGACGGTGTTTTAGCAAAAAACAGGCGCATCGTTGCCAAAACGATCACCTTGATTGAAAGCTCACTCCCCTCGCATCAGGATATAGCCAAAACCATCGTCGATGCGCTCCTGCCCCATACAGGCAAGGCTGTACGCATCGGCATAACGGGTGTACCGGGTGTCGGAAAGAGCACGTACATCGAAAGTTTCGGACTGCAGTTGGTCAAGCAAAGTCATCGGGTAGCGGTGCTTGCGGTCGATCCCAGCAGTTCCAAAAGCGGCGGCAGCATCATGGGCGACAAGACGCGTATGGAAAGGCTTTCGCTCGAGCAACAGGCCTTCATCCGACCATCCCCATCCGGCGGCACATTGGGAGGCGTCACCCGGCGGACCAGAGAAACCATGATTGTTTGTGAAGCGGCCGGATTTGACATCATTATTGTGGAGACAGTAGGCGTGGGTCAATCAGAAACCACAGTGGCATCCATGGTCGATTTTTTTCTCGTGCTGATGTTGGCCGGAGCTGGAGACGAACTGCAGGGGATTAAAAAAGGCGTTCTCGAACTGGCGGATACCATTGCCATTAACAAAGCCGATGGAAACAATATCGAGCATGCCCGAAAAGCAAAGATCGAGTATGAAAAGGCACTGAATCTTTTAACGCCTTCATCTAAGATCTGGTCTCCCCCGGTGCTCACCTGCAGCGCGGTTACCCTGGACGGAATTGACGAAATCTGGCAAACCATTTTGGACCACAGGAAAAAGCTTGAGAGTTCGGGTGAATTGGCTGACAAACGCAGAAAGCAGGCCCTTGACTGGATGTGGGCGCTGGTGGAAGAAGGGTTGATCGATCGTTTTTATAAAAACCCGGGTGTAGGAAAATCCCTGCCGAATATCGTTAAATCGGTTGAAAAGGGGATAACCGGACCAACTGTTGCAGCACATAAACTTCTTTATCTGCATGATCTGTGCTTTTCAGAATCGGACTATGAGGGGTGATTGCATGCCAACCAAGTTTTGCCCTCATTGCGGGAAGCGAACCGGTTTTCAGGTAACATTCAATGTTTCGTGTCGGATTGGTGACGAAGAAGAAAAGCCAGGACTGCGGCGGGCGTTTTATCACCATCCAAAAAGATGAGCGCATGGAGAATGAAAAAATTCAATCCCCATCCAATTAATGTGTAACCTTTTGGCTCCACTGCCCGTCCTACAATATTATGCAAGAAAAGACATGGAAAAAGCTCCCTTCCGATGAACTCGAACAGATCTTGGATGACCATCGCCGGTGGCTGAAATCCGGGGGAACCCTTGGGTGCAGGGCCATCCTGCGAGAGTGCGACTTGTCAAACCGTGATTTATTTGGTGTTGTTTTGAAAATGGCGGTTCTCGAAGACGTCGACTTTAGTCACGCCAATTTAAGAACGGCCAACCTGAAGCAGGCCGATTTGCATGGTTGCCGGTTTCATCAAGCCCATATGCAATGGAGCATCCTGAAAGGGGTCAGGTTTGATAACAACCAACTGACTCAAGCCAATCTTCAATTTTGCGATATGTCCGATACCATTATGTCAGACGATGATTTTAATGGTGCATTTTTCCACAATGCCTATCTCGGTAATGCGGTGCTGCGCAGAGTCAATCTTACGGGTACCAACTTGAGGTTTTCAACATGGTCATCCTCAGAACTATCCCGGATTAAATTCACCGCAAGCACTATCCAGTTGGCGGACTTTAGCAATGCTTCATTAAAAAAAATCGATTTTCGCAAAGCACAAATATTCAACACAGATTTCAGCGGTTCAGGTTTTAGCGAAGTTGATTTTACCGCCGCCAGGCTGGAAAATGTAAATTTTCAGAATACTGATTTAGACCCGAAAAATTTTCATGAAGCGTATTGGCGCGAATGCACTTTCGACCGACATTAAGATGTCCGTTAAGGTGGTGATTCGTCCTGTCATCAGGTATTAGATTGGTCATCATGGAAGAGATATGGATTATAGGTCTGGGCCATTTTGGAAATATTGCTTTTACAAGATTGTCGGAGACCCTCAAAGACAGTCATTTTGTCCTGGTCGACCCCGTAGAGAAAAATCTTCTGAAGTGTAAGGGTCCTGCTGCCACGCTCAGAGTTTCCGATGGCGTAAAATTTTTGGAAACACATCTAAAAAAGGGCCGCAAACCGGATTGGATTATACCGGCGCTGCCCGTTCATCTGGCGGCCGAGTGGATTCTGTTGCATCTGGGAACGGATAGGCTAAGACGGATACCGTTGCCTTCTGAAATCGAGGTGTTGGTTCCCAATCCCATCCGTGGCTCCGAAGGAAATCTGTACGTCAGTCATGCCGATTTCAGGTGTCCCGAAGATTGTGACGAACCCCGGGATATCTGCAGTATTACCCGCAAAATGCGTCACCAAAACATGTATGACCTGCTTTTAAATTTATCATTTAAGCCGTTTAATTCGCTTAATATAAGGAGTTACCAGTTGGGGCCAGGTATCGGAGGCTATCGTGCGGAACAGCTGCTTGAGATGAAGGCAACCGTTGCGCAAACTACCGGTCCAATCTTGCTGAGCACGGCCTGCCGCTGCCACGGGGTTATTACCGGTTTGGAGCGTCTATAGATAGCATCACCTTATTCCTGCCGGTCATCAGCGCTAATTGTTAACAGAGGAATAGAGTGTTTACTCCAGAATTGGGCATCCCGACAACCTAATATCGCTGCTGCATCTATATCATCCCTGGCCTGTTCTTACCGGCCAAGGGTATAATAGCAGGCGCCCCTTACAAAATAGGCTTCGGCCCAGGCGGGATCCTTGGCAATGGCCTGGTTTAAGGCTTCAATCGCTTCCCGGTGGCGGCCATCCTGTGTGAGACGCTGTCTCCGTTCATACCAGTCTTGGGCGCCAAAACTTAAATATTCCGTTTTTTTCATTTGAGAATATCAGCAATTCGTTCCGGTTTGTAGACCTTGCCCTGGGCGACCACGACCCCTTCGATGACCAGGGCGGGGCTGAGAAGTAGTCCGTATTTTTCGCGTATTTCCTCAGAAAGGGTCCATTTTTTAACTATCTCGGCTTGGATACCCGTTTCTTCGACAGCCTTTTTGGCGTTTTCCAGAAGCTCGTTACATTTCTTGCACGGCGGTTCAAGACCGATGACTTCAATATGCACCATAAGGGATCATCTCCTTTTGCGTTAATCCATCGTCACTCTACCGGCTCACGTATAATGTGCGTTGGTTCGGGGTAGGCAGGGCTAAAACACTGCAGATCGTCGATTTCAGGCTGTACTTGCATATCCGTGCAAACCGTGTTCAGGGAATCGCGCACAATGGCTTCCAGGTCCTCGGGCTCAAGTCTGACCCGGGCGTTAATGATCAGCGTTCCCCGGGATAACCGGCCGAGCTCTTCTCCTCCGATACCGGGTTCGGCCGTAAGATCGGTCAGGTTGGCCCACATGGATTGTCCGGCGCTGGTAAAAACGAATTTCAGATGGCCGATTTCCCCTTTGTCGAGCTTAAATCTATCACGGAGCTTGGTCGCCAGGGAAATCATCAGTTGACCGGGGTCAAACTGTTCATCAGTGGTCAACTTAACGGCGGCATTCAGCCAACCCAAAACCGCCTCAGCGTTTGCATAGCGATCGTAATCGATCTGGCTTAAGACCGTGTTGGCGCCCGGTCTGCCCGAAATGAGATCATCAAGCCACTCATCCATTCCGGTACCTTCTTTGGCGGAGACCGCCATCAGCTTTTTCCCCGGATAACGATCGCCGATGGCGGCCAACAGCCGATTCGATTCTTTTGCGGTCAGTAGATCAACTTTATTGAGCACAATGGTGTCGGCTTCTTCCATCTGTTTGCCGAACAGGTAGGCAACATCTTCCGGGAAGTCGGTTCGGGTTTCATTTAATATCAACGAACGCACGCGGTCCGGGTCAACCATAATAGAAAACGGGGCGAAACGAAAAGCGTCACGGTACTGTATTTTTATCGGATTGGCGACCGCCGCCACAAAATCAGTGCAGCTTCCGACCGGCTCACCCATTAAAACATCGGGGTTGTGGGCCAGTATTTTTTCAACATGCTCAATCAGCTCATCAAATTTACAGCAAAAACAGCCTTTGACCACTTCTTCTACCGGAACGCCGAGATCCGTCAGCATTTGCCTTACGATGATAGTGTCAACCAGGTTTTCGCTCTGGTCATTGGTGATGAACCCCACCCGCATTCCTCTATAAATTAAGCGTTTTGCAAGTTCGGCTAAAGCAGTCGTTTTTCCAGAACCTAAGAATCCACCGGAAAATATCAGTTTCACGGGCTTTTTAACAGACAGCTTCCTGGGAGTGCTCATATGGTTACCTCCTGTTCATATTGCATAAACTTTAAGATAAGTCATGCCACCCGTCAATCAACCGAAGGATGATTTTTTGACCAACCCGGGACGATTGACAGTAAAAGCTTGTCAACATGTGACGATGTGAGTATACACAATAAAATGAGTCCCGGACAGGTTTTCTGGCTCAGATATAATTTGCTATACCTGACAGTCGATCGGCTTTATCTGAATAACCACTCGATGTAAAAAAGGAATAGGGAGAAAAAATGGCGGTTATAGAAAAATTTTTGGGTCAGCGCGTCGAAATCCCCGAGGACAGAAAATATTATACCAAACAGGGACTATGGGCCAAACCGGAAGACGACGATATGGTCTTTGGCTTCACAGAGCCGGCCCTGGTATTAGCCGGCGGGGTCAATGACCTGGACTGGCTGGTGGGCGAAAACGTGTCGGTCAAGCAAGGCCAGGATGTTGTCTTTGTGATTACGGGGAAAATCCTATATATCGACACACCCCTTCAAGGGATTATCTCTTTTAATGCGGAAGTAAAGGAAAACCTTTCACTGACCTCCCAAGACCCCTATGGTAAAGGTTGGCTGTTTAGAATAAAAACGGATGCCGGCAAGGCCGAGACCGGCCAGAATTTTGCGGATGCTCAAGAATACAAAGAGTGTCTAAAAGGTTCAGATGGTTTTAAAAATCCTGAAGGATTAAAAGGCGGTGTCTCCGGTATTTGTAAGGCGGTTTACTCGGGTATCCGTGAACAAAAATTATAAAAGAATCGGATTGGTAAATAAAAATGAACCGCAAATGAAACCATCGCTTTTGATAACATCCCGGACATGGAAGCGCTATCGGAGGCTGTCCGAATGGCGTCCAATTGACGGGCCAACCGCCGGCTCCCATTTAGGGCATTTCGCTACTAATTTTGTTATTTCATCCGGGTTTTAGGTTATCGTATTTATGAAATCGTTTACGAAGCTGAAAATTTTTCGATAAACTCGGCTGCATATTTGGCGGCCCTTGCTCCATCAGCACAGGCGGTCAGCACCTGACTCATATCGGTGTCGCGAACGTCACCTGCTGCGAATAGACCGGGAAGCGATGTCATCAGCTTTCCATTCGTTTCCAAATAGCCTTCTGCCGTTTTTTGAACCTCAAGCTTCAGTGCGGATATGTTGGGTCGCCAGCCAATTGCAAGAAAAATCCCATCAACCGCCAGATCTTGCCGACCCTTATCCTTTGCTGCCACCTCAATACTTTCGACGAACTCCTGACCGTTGTAGCCGGAGACTTCCGTGTTCGCCATCAACATAATATTGGTTTGCCGCTTGATCTGGTCTTTATGAACGGCATCCATTTTAAGGGTATCGCTGCGACAGATGAGCAGAACATTATCGGCAGTCCGTGCCAGGGTGAGCGCATGCTGGGCAGCGGTATTATCGCTG
>JAFDDW010000152.1 GCA_019310665.1 Deltaproteobacteria bacterium | reverse complement strand
GCTAAAAAACCTGCAGACAGTTTCTGCCGGAGGCCCACCCCGACATGTGGTCAACGGAATCTTCAAGGCACGATCGCCGGAGGCAACGGCATGTTAGCTCAATTTATCAGTGGAACGGCCGTTGGAGATATGCCGCTTGCTGGTTCAATTTTTCCAACGGCTGAAGCACAACCACCATAAGCTTAAAGAAAGGAGGTAACTACCGGCAGATAACGTATAGGCATGATACGAAGCAGGCACAAGCAGACCCAAAACAATTCAAGAGAGGAGAGAAACATGAAAATGAGATTGCTGGTCGTCTATTTTGCTGTCACTTGTTTGATGATCGTTCCATCTTTGGCTCAAGCAGCTGATTGGTCTCCACCGGGATCAATCAAACTCCAGGTCGGATTTGGCGCCGGAGGGTCCACTGACACGTTGGGACGATTGGTTGCAGCCAATGTCGAAGAAACTATGGGATGGAACGTTGTGGTGGAGAACAAACCCGGTGGCGGCGGTGTGGCAATGCTGTCGGGGCTCATGAATGCGAAGCCGGATGGATTGACAATCGGATTGGCCGTGAACGTGCCCATTCTCATAAATTTGGCCAAGCGAGGCGATAAACTACCGTTCAAAATCGATTCCTTTGACTACATCGGCACCATTACCAAGGCAGAGGTCGCCCTGGTAGCGAAAGCGGATGCCCCGTTTGACGATATCGACGGCTTTGTTAAGCTGTCCAAACAAAAAAAGATGGCGATTGCCTTTGATGCCAGTACGCAGCAGATGCTCATGTCCGCCGTCAAGAATCAGGCCGGTGTTGAATTCAAATTTGTCAAACACAAAAGCGGTGCAGAGCAGATTCAGAGCATTCTGGGCGGCCACGTGGATGTCGGTTGTCCCGCGGGTGCCCATATCAAATATCTTAAAAGCGGTGACCTTAAAATGATTGCGGCCTTTGGTAAGGACCGGTACAGTTATGCGCCCGATACCAAGACCCTCGTTGAATCCGGATACAATTATTACGTCGATCCGTACTATTATCTGGCCGCCCCCAAAGGACTGCCCGCCGATGTCAAAGCCACTTTGGCCGATGTTTTCGACAAGGCGATCCATTCCGACAAAGTGAAAACAGCCCTTGCCAATATCCTGAAGGCCAAGCCCTATAATTTGGGGCCGGATGGCACTTTAAAAATGCTCTCGGACGGGGTGCCGGCGGTAAAGGTCCTGATCGAGGCCGCAAAATAATTCGATTGTAACCGTTCACGGGTTCAATCTCCAATCGCCTTAAACCGGTCCATCGTGAGGAGAAGAACCCTGGGCCCGTGAACACTGACAACACCACCTGAACGGGCCCTGCGGGATTCGTCTACGCGGGGCCGCTGCCACCTCCCAATCAGGAACGTTTGAATGACACTCAATCGCATATCAGGGCTCGTTGTTGCCGTTTTTGGCATCATACTGCTTTTTTGGATTATTCCCCGGCACACCGAACCGGTGGATTACGGATGGCTGCGACCGGCGACACTGCCGAATGTCACTGCCATTGTTGTCATCATATCGAGCATCATCCACGTCATTTTTCCTTCGGGAAAGGCCGAATTTGATGGGCAGCTCGCCATGCGCGCCGGTTTGTTTTTCATGATTTCCCTGGCAGGCCTTTTCCTGATGCACCACGTAGGGTTTCTCATCGCCGCACCGCTTCTGGTAACGGTCCTGATGCTGTTGGTCGGTGAGCGCCGGCCGCTCTGGCTGGCTACAGGTATTGTGTTGGTACCTTTGGGGATATGGAGTGCCATCGAACTGCTGTTGAAAAGGTCCCTTTTCTAAAAGAGAGCGGTAAGTGATATGATCGATTTCAACATCGTCCTGGCGGGTTTTGCCGATGCATTTACCCTGTATAATATGCTTTTCGTTCTGTTTGGGGTGATTTTAGGACAGCTCGTGGGCGCCCTGCCCGGCACGGGGCCGGTGATGGCAATGGCCATCGCGATTCCGTTTACCTTTACCCTGAAGCCCCTCACGGCCATCGCCTTTTTAATGGGGGTCAATAAAGGCGGGCTGGTCGGTGGCGCCATCCCCGCCATTTTGATCAATACCCCTGGAACGCCTGATGCCGCCGCCACGACCCTGGACGGCTTTCCAATGACCCAAAAAGGAAAACCGGAAAAAGCGACCAAGATGGCGCTTTATGCCTCCATCACCGGTGATGCCTTCAGCGATATCGTCCTTTTTACCGTCTCCCCGCTGATCGCCTCGGTGGCCCTAAGAATGGGTCCCATGGAAATATTTGCGCTCATGGTATTTGCCTTTTCAGTCATCGCCGGGCTGGTGGGCGATTCCATGCCCAAAGGGATCACCTCGGCCGCCTTGGGTCTGTTTTGTGCGACCGTGGGATTGGACCCGGAAAACAGTTCACCGCGCTTTATTTTCGGGTTTTTTGAACTTTATGAAGGGTTGCCGCTGGTGGCGGTGGCGCTGGGCATGCTGGCTGTGCCCGAAATTTTTCGTCGGCTCTCACAAATTCGGGGCGAGATCAGTTCGGCCGTCGAAGTTCCGAAAACACAAAAGAAGGAGGATTGCCGGGTCAGCTGGGCCGAGTATTGGGCCTGCCGTTATACCATGTTGAGAGGTTCGGTAATCGGAACCATCATGGGGGCGATCCCGGGGCTCGATTCTTCAGCCGCGGCTTTTATGACTTACGCCACCACAAAACAAACATCAAAGGACCCGGACAGTTTCGGCAAGGGCAACATTCATGGCATCGCGGCCACGGAATCGGCCAACAGTTCGGTCTCCGGAGCCAATTTGATCCCGATGCTGACCCTGGGCATACCCGGTAATATCGCTGCGGCATTGATTATCACCGCTTTGATGATTCACGGTGTCCAACCGGGCCCCCTTCTTTTCAGGGAGCAGGGACAGTTGATTTACGGGCTTTTCGGCGCTTTGATGATGGCCAATGTGTTAAATCTCCTATCGGGACTTTTAGGACTGCGTATCTGGTCACGTGTGATTCGATCGCCGGAATCGTTTATTTTTCCAGCGACACTGGTGCTTTGCATGGTGGGCGTATTTATGGCCACGGGCGGGTTGCTGGGAGTGGTGATTATGTTCATCTTTGCCTTCATCAGTTATTTCATGAATGCTTTCGGCTACTCGGCCATCGTCTTTGTGATCGGTTTTTTTCTCGGCGAACGATTTGAACTGACCTTATCTCAATCGCTGAACTTGATCGACGGCGAGCCTACCGTATTGATGTATCATCCGATCGCGCTGGTTTTTTTTGCCCTGGCAATCTTTTCCGTGTATTGGTTCAGCATCCGTATCCCCAAGAAAAAAAAGCAAACGGCGGGAGCTGAAAAAGAGGACACTTAAAGGCGTTGGCTACTTTCTGTTTTTGGTTTTAATCATATCGGGCGCTAAAATACAGATCTGGGCCGATTCCTCGAATCCATCGCCCTTTTCGAAAACCGAGACATTTTGGGGATCGGTTTCCACTGACCCCGGGACCCTGAACGTAGCGCAATCCATTTTTTTGAGCGGGATCTCTTGGGGCTTGTCCAATTGCGGAATCCACTCGTACGGGTAACGGTAGGCGCGGTAGAGATAATTGGTGTTCTCCTTGAGGGCGAAAAAGGGACTCATATACTCCCAAACCAGCTCATAATCCGGTGTGATTTCGAAAAGCCTTCCGTCTGCCCCTTCAGTAATAAGTGTATTGCCATTGGGCAATCTTTGGGCCGAGCTGATATAGCCGCTATAAAATTTGTAATTGTCCGCCAGGGGTACAAACCCGGCCTCTATTGGTGTATACTGCCAAACGATTTCCAGGCTATCCGGGTCGATCTCCAAGACGCGAGAACTATCTCGCAAAGCGTTGTTAAATCCTTTGGGCGCGCCTGGGTTTGGTGCACCATAACCAGCCCAGCCACCGTTATCAAAAACCAATATATTCCCTTCGCCTGGCAAGCCCCGCGGGATCATGTGGGCATGATGGGGGCCGATGATCCAGCCCAAATTTCTCAACGCTGCCGTTGCATCGTAATTTGGTCCGATGTGCCAGGCCACAGCCCCGGTTTTTTTATCCGTAACAGCTAATATGTTGGTTTGCCGGCTGGACCAGATAATATTATCCGGGTGGAAGCGTGAATCCCCTTTATCAAACCATCTGTTCGGCCCCAACATCGACATGGAATTGATATGATTCCAATCGGCCATCCCCTCGCCGATATCTGCATGTATATTGGGGTGGTGGTACAAGGTATTCAACGATTGCGGATCGAATCCAAATTCATCGAAGTGCTCGCTGCATATCCATTCCCAGACCAGGTTGCCCTCCCAGTCGACCTCAATGATCGTATCGTCCAGTAACTGTTTATCCGTAATGTCCCCATGGGGAAGGTTTTTGTGACAAAGAATTAAGGTGTTGCCCCCGTCGATGCGGGGTGCCATGCCCGGAACGTAATAACCGACAGGATTTCCCTCACGCTGGTAATCGTGATGCTGTCTCGCCATCCATTGTGGGGTCTCGCCGGGGTCTTCGATATATTCGTAATGATTGAACTGCCACATCACGCGTCCTTCCCAATCCACCTGGATCAGGTCTTTCACGTCTTGGTAGCCAAATTTTTTACTGCGTCGACCGCTATTTCCCATCAGGACACCGTCAGGCATGAGTTTGTTTGGAAAACCGTGGAGACGCTTGACCTGCCTGACCACATTGCCGTTCATATCGATAATGGTTGCCCCCACATCCTTGGCCTGAAATACGGTATAACCGTTCCAGCATTTAGCGGGCTCATAGACGGTTGCCCCCGTCGGATAAACAGTTGGGAATCCCATGGATTTTTCCTCCCTTTACTTTATATGCAATCCTGGACCTAATGCAGAACCCCACCAGCAGTAAGCCCAACCCTTAAAAGAAGGCGGATACACCCGCCGATGATCCGCATTGCTGTTGGCAATCGCCGTGAATCCAGGGTCGTCTTTTTATAAATCGCCCCGGTGGGGCAAACCACCAGACAGGGCGCATCCCCACATTGAGAACAGCCCAAGGAAACAAACGTGACTTTAACCGATGCCCCTGAAAACAGAACCTTATTCGAAAGTCAAAAAGAAAAGCAGACCTAAACATCACCCCTTCATATCGCCAAGAAGTTCCAAAAGCAATTATAAACCGGATCGGTCGACAAGGTCGATATAGCCCGCCGACATGGTATGAGTCGAGCAGTGTCACAAAAATCATGAACTTTCTCAAGCTCGAATCCAAAATAAAAGAAGAAAGCTTAGGAAGATTGTCAGGTTATCGAGAGGATTTTCGAACTCCAGATTCGATACGAGAGCCATATCAATGCATTCATATCCTTAGCGGCATGGTGGGAAATGCGCGAGGGGGCTAAACGAAACGGACCCTGTATTTCGAAAGGAGAAAACGACTTTGGCCTTAAATTCAGAACTGTACTTTTTTCGTTTGTTAACATCAACATGACAGTTCATGAGCTGGGTTGAGATTTGATCAAATCCGGGGATTGCAGAATAATTAGAAGTTTTATGATTAAATCTAAAATTTTTAAGCGTTTTGAATAACCCCTATATATTGTATCTGTCTGATACTTCATCATAGTGTACACATCGTGCCCTAAATCTGAGCTATTTCAATCCAAATTATCTGCTGTGCTTCCGTACAAGAAACTTCAAAAAATTGACTGCAAGATTGAACTGGTGTCGCGCCATACGTTACCCCGGACGACCTCCGGCAAACTCATGCGGGCAAAATATCGATGCGCAATGAATCACCGAGGAATTTATCCAGTAGGTTGGGTTGATCCGCCGTAGGCGGAGAAAGCCAACTTGCATGATGCCTTT
>JAFDDW010000151.1 GCA_019310665.1 Deltaproteobacteria bacterium | reverse complement strand
GGATACAGAAACGACGGGTTCAGGGACTTCTTCAGAAAAACCCGCTGGTCATCTCATTTAAAGATGCGCCTCCGGAAGCCGGCGGGTGGGGGGCAACATTGGTTGAATTAAAAAGGAGCTCTAATACGGGAGGCTAAAGCTTAAATTGCTTGCTGGCATAAGGCCCTTGACAGCGGCGTGCATTAAAGACCCGAATGACGTCGCGGCTTAAATTCCCCTCTGCGGGAGCGGCGGACCAATGATACAGGGTGAGCCTTGATCAGGCCTGGTTCAGAATTTCTCCGATTTTTTCAGACAGCCCCTGCATGTTAAACGGTTTTTGGATAAACCCTTTGCAGCCGCGTTTTATAACCTCGCTGGTCTGCTGGTCAACACCGTAGCCGCTTGAAAGCAAGATCTTAATCGCCGGATCAATCACCTGTAACTCATCGCAAGTATCACCAGCTCCCATGCCCGGCATGATCATATCCAGAACAACAAGACTAATTTTGTCCTTATTATTTCTGAAAATCCCAAGTGCCTCCTTGCCGCTGGTGGCTGTCAATACGGAAAATCCGAGTTTTTCCAGCATTTGCTTGGCAACCCCGATGACTATCTCTTCATCATCGACGAGTAATACAGTCTCCGTTTCATTAGCCATTAACTTCTCGCCTTTCTTATCTTCTTGGGAACTCCATTTCGTATCCTTTAGCCAACTTGAGATTCAGTTTACCAGATACACGAAGAAATTGCAAAATATTCGGCCATGTCTGAACAATCAATTCACAGGATCAGATGACACACTATATCGGTCTGGGCGTCGACAATATCATCACCGATTCCGGCCAAACTGGTGGCGTTGCAAGCGGAAAGAAATTCTTTGAGCGACGTGGAGAAACTGATACTGGCAGCAGCAAATATACTGAAAAGGTAATTCCGGATTCAAATCCTACCCGGATAGCGGAGGGCGTTAAGCTGAAATCCGCAATTCCTCAAACCATTTTAGAAGATATCGCGCAACTTTTTTTTGAAGCACTCGAACAGCAATTCTAAATCTATCTGATAGGGTCAGCCACATAATTTCTTTTAATGGTAGCTATCCAATCTGGCTGTCTGGACGTCAATTGACTTCAACTTGATCAGGCTTTTAATCGCATAATAAGCCATATAAAATAGCCAGATCAGGAGCCACACCTTGTATTTTTGCCAGATGACTTTCATCTTATTAACGGTTGTATCCGTGTATCCTAAGAGTTTTGTTTTGAAAGTTCCAGATCGGGATGGGGGTCCAAGGCCTGCCCTTCCGCGGAATACCAATTGCCTTGAACCCGCTCCCTTTTACCAATCCATTGACAGCAATTTGTGTGCCACTACCGCTCAATTTAAGATTTATTGTAAATTTAGATAGTTAACGAAAAAAGCCAGAAGGGAGTAAAGGTAATTATGAAATTTTTTTTATAGAAATGGGAAAATAATTTCATAAAGTTATCGACAAATGTAGGATTGCTTTTTAAACTATAACCTATTTTCCTATTAAGAAGTACAGCTGCCAGCCCAGCAATGAAAGGACTGCAGCCAAACAAATCACCACGATTGCAGTAATTACTTTTTTTCCTAAGCCGGGGGAATCCTGTTGACGAGATGGATGGGATTTCTTCTGAAGAGACTCCAGAAGAGGTGACCCGGATATTTCCAGTAAGTCGGATCCCGATAATTCGTCGGGATCTCTCGTCCATGATAGATGGGGTACAAATTCCGCCCTGGCTCCAAGGTCCCGCAGGTTTTGAGCAATTTTTTCTCCTTTTTTGTTGGAAATATTTTTACTGAGAACAAAGGGCGTTTGCTTGATTTTTTGGGCCACTTTTTCAGAGGATACGTTCTTTACTATTCTGCCAAGATAGGAAACCAGCATTTCTTCGGTCTCTTTGGTCGGTATCGAGTGCAGAACCAACCGCCCCATTGGATTCTCGTTTTTTTTTTCGCTCATGGTTTTCTCTGGGCTACCGGTGCATACCGGTGCAGGTTAAAAAATCAGCATGAAACATGCCAGCCATTGATAAAATTATAAATTCGTTATATTTTAACATCTTATTTCATCTTAGATATCTATTTAGATCTGGTAATGATGATGAACAATCCGGCCGGCTGTGCGGTACGATTCTTCATTCGTCAACCGTGTACGAAATTTCCCCCGATATACTGCTCTCTCCGGATTTGCTGACGGCAGTGACAACAAAATAATATGTTTTTCCGGGGCTAAGATTTTCTAGGGTATGCGGATTTTTTACATCCGCTATTTTCTTTCCATTGTGCTTGGTGACCCCGGGCTGCTGACGCCAATAAATATTGTATGACATTGCGTTGGGGACGTTATCCCAGGTTAATGTCGCCTGCCCTTGACCTGAGAATTGCGCTCTTTTCTGTTTGGCAGGTCGTAGGTCCTTTGAAGATTTCGCTTTTGTCTGTCTATCGAGCGACTTTTTCTTTGAAGACTTCGCTGGGAGTGGTTTATTCTTTAAAGCTATCTCTTTTGTCTGAGTCGCGGCTGAGTCGGCAGGCAGTTGGAAAAGGTCTTGAAAATCAATCAGGCCGGCGGCCCCCATCCCGGCAAAGGACAGCTCCCGTGATTCATGGCTCTCACCGGAATCATAGATCGCCGTTACAACAAAATAATAAGCGGTGGCAGGCTCTAAGTCGGTAACGGTAATCGGATTGGCAGCATCCGGTATTTTATGCCCGTTGTGTTTGGTCACACCGGGAAATCTGCTCCAATAGACATTGTAAGCGTTGGCATCGGGTACCCCGTTCCATTGCAATGTAACCTGGACCGTTGCTAAATCTTCGTCATTATCTAGTTTGCTGGCTAAGGGGATATGATTGTAACTGCCCGAACATCCTGATGAGAGCAAAATAAATCCCGCTGGAATAGATATGAGAAACAGGCTTAGGGTAAATATTGCTGGACAAAATTTTTTTTTCATTCTGGACGAAGTCCCCTCAATATGGGTACTGATCATTGCAGTTTAATCCAGGTAATTATATATTTGGCCAAAGCAAAATAATCAAGAAAATATTTCCGCATCCCCTTTGTTTAACGTCGTCGCATGTCAGATCCGGACAGGCCTGCGGCGCACAAGCTGCCGACACGCAGGTCTTGCGTCTAGGGTCACATTTATCCCGACATAATGTTCAGGATCTTCTGAAAGCTCTGACGAAATTTGGGAGTGTTGTTAAAGACCGAGTTTATTTGTCCCACTGTCAACCCGTCCAGCGTCATCTTTCCGGAATCAATTATGTCTTTGGCTTCGCGTCGAATCCGGCTGGTTTGATGGAGAAGTTCGGTCCGGGTTGAATCCTGCTCACGGTGCAAAATGATGGCCGCCAGCATCCGGTGGATATTTTGGTGTGATTGAAAGTCAAAAAACTGACAGGGGCAAGGGTGTCAGGAATTCGGCCTCCGGCCCATAGGGGCGGGGCCTACGCCCCGGCGGGAAGTTGGAATGCGGAATGCGGAAAATAAGAAAAGGCGCAGGGCAAAAGGAAAAGGTATAGGGTGGAAGGTAGAAGGTGGAAGGTTAAAGGCGCAGGGCGTATGCATGCGGTCTAATCTGATTCTTTTCGGTTTTTACTGACATATGATATCATCCAGCAGATTTTCGAGTGCCTGGTGATAGGCATCATGATCTTTCCAGTTGCTGAAATCACATATATTGCGGGTTTGATTGATATATTCCGCCCAGGCCTGATCGCTATCCAAGACGGCGGCGTCAACACAGATGGGGAAGAGTATGGGTTTTTTGCGTTTATTTTCCTCGGCAAGGGTCGCATTCACCTCATCTTCAACCCAATCGCTTGAAATTGAATCTTCAGATAAAATCAGCAATACTTTGTCACGCATACGAATATAATGGTAAATTGAATCCCAGGTTTTATCCCCCATCTTCATATCCTCGGATGCAAACCAGCAGCGAACGCCTTTGTTTTGTAAATCCGTATAAAGTTTTTCCGCAAATTCCAAGTCTTTGCCGGAGTGGCTGATAAAACAATTATGATACGACAGCCCCTCTTCAGTCAGCAACGCCATGTTTTGAATAACGTTCTCGGATACGCCTATTTCACGCAGAAATGTTTCTGGAATTTTACCGTTTGATCGCATGATCGTATCAATTCCGATTGATGAAGGGCCAAAGTGTTGGGCCGTAAAAAGTTCCTTGGTCAATGATAAATCCACATCGCCAAAATTAGTCCAGCCCATGAGAACGTTCTTTAAATTGCAATGGTGCAGATTGGTTTTTATAATGCTGGCTTTGATGAGATTGGCTTGGCTGAGATTGGCTTGGCTGAGATTCGACTCGCTTAAATGGGCCCATCTGAGATCCGCCTGGATGAGGTTCGCCTGTTTGAGGTCGGTTCCTATGAGGTAAGCCCATCGGAAATCTGCTTTGGTCAGGTCGGTCTCCCAAAGGTCGACCCTGACGAGGTCAGCCCGGATGAAGTATGCTCTTTTGAGATCCGCTTCACTGAGGTCGCTTTCTCTGAGATAGGCTTCGCTCAAGTTTGCTTCGCACATTTTGGCCAGGTTAAAACTCGCCTTGCGGATGTTGGCCGCCCTTAAGTCGGCACGCACCAGGTTGGCTCCCCTGAGGTCTGTATGGCTCAGGTCCGATCTCCTGAGGTCCGTTTCGCCAAAATTAGCATTATTCAGCCTTTTATCTCTGAGGTCGGCATCCGACAGGTCAGGTTCTATTTCCGGATTTTCATCACGCCATTTATTCCATGCATCCACTCCCTGTTCGACGATCTCAAAATGCTTCTGATTTGGCATAATACATCTCCCCTGAATTGGCTTTCTATTTGTCTGACATCCTTTCTATTATACCACTTAGCAGTAAAAAAAGAACCCCCAATGTCCAAATCATTCACCGCGGTTGTGCCGTATCGCTGCACAAACCTTTGTCCGCTTTTCGGATTCCATTACCCTATTGTAAAATATTCGGGTTAAGGGGTCAATTTGAGTTCCTGTCCTGGGTAAATTTTCGCATTCGGCTCAAGATTGTTATAGTCCCGCAGATGTTCAATGGTTAACCCATACTGCCGACTGATTAGGTAAAGGGAGTCACCTGCCTGGATCTTGTGTACCTTCGGTTTTACGTCTGTTTGCTCTTTTTGCGCCGGTGGCCGTTTTTGTTTAGCCGCTGTTTGTTCGCTGCGCTCCATTTCTTTGATGGCCTGATCTAATTTGGAGGTGATATAGATTTTGAGTGAGGTGAAATCGGTTTCGAGTCGGTCAAGTTTTTTCTCTAGTGCCAAAATCTGCTTTTTCTCTGCATAGTTTTGGCTCCTGGAAATAACAAAGATTGAAAGTACAACGAGAATTAAAAACCCCACAGCACCGATTATCATGAGTGTTGAAAACCATTTGCGGTATGATACATTGGAAGCTTCATAGGTATCATTTTCGTAACTGTCGATTTGGTCTTCTTTACTATAGCTGTCCTGCCAAACGAAATCTTTATCATTTCCATCATCTGAATTGCTCATTCTGCAACCTCCATCGTCCACGGTCATCAAACCATAATTCAGGTTTCTTTAATATAGATTCATCAATACAAAACGTGGTCTTTTTATCAATGCTCTTTTATTAAAATACCCCTAACTGTATTGCAATAAAAAATTTGACAAATGCTGTATCGACGTATTTACGTACTATACGTCAATACAGCATTAGTAAATATACAGTTAAAACCAATAAATAAAGGGCTTGATAGATATGCTCTCTATCAAACCCTTTATTTTATTGGTGCCCGGGGCCGGAATTGAACCGGCACAGCCACTAAGGACCGAGGGATTTTAAGTCCCTTGCGTCTA
>JAFDDW010000150.1 GCA_019310665.1 Deltaproteobacteria bacterium | reverse complement strand
TGCCGCCGGGCATTCTGACATCTCCTGCATGAACAATACTGCTGGTTGGGTACATTGCGGCGAGGCGTGAATAGTCGTCCACAACATAGACATTTGCGCTTCAATTTGCTCTCCTAAGGTTTTTTTACAAAAGCAAAATAAAACGCTGATACTGCAGATAGGTCAAGTTTGAAAATAAAAGGCGTGCTCAATTGAATGTGACAATCCAGGTGGGTCAATTTAGATGGGCTTCGGTGGGTCAGCTCTCATAAGCGTCAAAGCTTTGCAGTCATACTCTTATTTTTTATCGGCATTTTCCATCAAAATCTTTAGCTTAATTTGGCTGATCTTCGGCTAATTTCTCTGTAGGTTTAGATCCAACAGAAAGCTATAAGCTGACCATTTAGTGCCTATTTTATTTTTATCATATTTCTTGAAATTGTCTTAAAAATTGTTATTATATACCTACCGGTAGGTAAAACGATGTTGACAAATATAAATGTTTAAATTAAGCAGTGCTTTCCCACAATTTAGGGCTTCGCCCTAATTACGGATGCGTCAGTGATGAAAAATAAAAATGAATTTAGCGCCCTGGAACCGAATACCCGGGAAAGGTTATTGGAAACGGCCACAGAACTTTTTGCGGAGAAAGGCTATGCCGGCACGTCGGTACGGGAAATTGTGGACCAGGCCGGGGTCAGTAAACCGGTTCTGTACTATTATTTCAAAAGCAAAGAGGGGCTTTTTTATGCCATCCTGGAATGGGCCGCAGATATCCAGCAGAAAATACTGGACGAAATTTTTTCGACGTCGGGGACGGTATTGGATCGGTTCATTTTTTTCTATCGCCGGGTTTATGAGGGCGTTCAGCAATACCAAAACCTGCATAAGATGATTCACGGGCTCATTTACGGACCGCCCCAGGGAGCCCCGGAATATGATTTTCCAAATTACCAGCGCCACATGTTCGACGCCGTTAAACGAATATATACCAACGGGTTAACAGCAGGAGAAGTCAAACCGGCAGATGCGGATGAGGTGGCGTTTCTGGTGCTCAGCCTGATTGATTTCAGTTTAAACATGAATCAGGTCTTGCCTGAACTGGCAGACCCGCAACGTCCCGAACGATTGTTGCGGCTTGCCTTTCAAGGATTAAGCCGGGGAGAAAACTGTTAAATGAAAACCAGAATTACCCTTTTGACGATGATTTTGACGGCCTTGATGGCAACCTTTGTGCTTCTAGGCTGTCAGGATCAGGAATCCATGGCCATCGCCGAAAATACATCGCCGGAGGTGCCTGCCATTCCCGTCGCGGTTGAGATCGTCGAACCGGTGACCTTACGGGATGTTATATTGTTGCCCGGTGAAACCGAAGCTTCCGAGGATGTCAAGGTGGCGGCCAACACCGCCGGCCCCGTTGATTGGATCGGCCCGCGTGAGGGGCAAAAAGTCAACAAAGGGGATCTGCTGATAAAAATAGACGTTTCGGCACTCAAGGCTTCCCTGGATCATGCCGAGGCCGCCTACAAGCTGGCCGGCGATTTATATCAGCGGCGGCTGCGGCTTTATGACAACAAAATCATCGCCAGGGAAGAACTCGATCAAAGCGAAACCCAGCGCACGCTGGCCTTAACCGATCTTGAGCAAATCAAGGTCAGGTACAATTACGGGTTTCCCAAATCTCCCATAACGGGCATTGTCAACCATTTGTACTTAGATGAGGGCGAATATGCGGATATCGGCAAGCCCATTGTTGATATCGTCAATATTGACAAAATCAAAATCAACGTCCGGGTGCCGGAGCTCGATGTTCGCTTTGTAAAAAAAGGTCAGCAAACATCGGTTAAAATAGATGCCTTTCCGGACCGCACCTTAATCGGTACTGTTGATTTTGTGTCGTTTAAAGCCGATCCTGCCACCAAGACCTTTCTGGTAAGATCGATCATCGACAATCCCGACCATGACATCCGTCCGGGCATGATCGGCCGCGTGGCCTTTGTCCGCCGGGTTATTGCCGATGCCGTCGCTGCCCCTCTTTTTACATTGGTGGACAAGGGCGGGGAGCGAATTGTATTTGTTGAAAAAGACGGCGTGGCCGAATCCCGCACCATTTCCATCGGGGTGATTGAAGGCGACCGGGTGCAGATTACCAGCGGGCTGGACGCCGGCGACCATCTGATCGTTAAAGGGCAGACCGAAGTCGAAGACGGGATGAAAGTGATTGTTAAATGATTGTCAATCAGGCTGCTCTTAAACGACAGGTAACGGTTCTGGCGCTTCTGGTAATTATTGTTATTGCCGGCCTATACTGTTATGCCACCCTGCCCCGCGAATCTTTTCCGGATATTACGATCCCCTATGTATTTGTTACCACCACCTATGAAGGCGTTGCGCCCCAGGACATGGAGAAGCTGATTACCATTCCCATCGAGCGCAAACTCAAGGGGATTGATAATGTCGAAGAAATCCGTTCCACATCAGCCGAAGGCCTTTCCACGGTGGCCATTAAGTTTTTACCCAAGGTAGACCTGGATGATGCCGTGCAGAAGGTCAGAGACAAGGTGGATCAGGCCAAAAATGACCTGCCTGCCGACCTGGCCGATGACCCGGTCATTCAGGAGGTCAACTTTTCGGATATGCCCGTCATCCGGGTGGTCCTTTCAGGGCCCTTCAGCCTGCGCCGGCTGCAGAATCTGGCGGAAGATTTGCAGGACCGGATCGAGTCCATCACCGGAGTCCTGGAAGCCCGCATCAGCGGCGGGCTGGAGCGGGAAATCCGCGTTGAGTTCGACCTGGATCGGGTAGGGGCCTACAACGTACCGTTTTCCAGTATCATCAACTCCGTGACCCGGGGCAACGTGAACATGCCCGGCGGCAGTATGGATATCGGGGAAGGAAAGTATCTGGTACGGGTTGCGGAGGACTTCAAGCACCCGTCGGAAATTTATTCAATTGTGGCCTTTGTGCGCGACGGTAAACCGGTCTACCTGCGCGACATTGCCACCATAAAAGATTCCCATAAGGATGCCTTAACCCGCAGCCGGATCAACGGGAAAAAGAGTGTCACCATTGGGGTGTCCAAACGCAGCGGGGAGAATATCGTGCGGGTGACCGACGAAGTCAAACGGATCGTCGAGGAAATGCGGCCCCAGCTGCCCCGGACCCTGCAAATCGACCTGACGGCCGATATGTCCAACGATGTGCGGCTGATGGTGGCCGATCTGGAAAACAATATCATATCCGGGCTGCTGCTGGTGCTGGCCGTCATTTTTATTTTCATCGGCGGTCAATCAGCTGTTTTCGTGGCCATGGCCATTCCTTATTCCATGTTCATCACCTTTGCCCTGCTGACCGGTTTTAATGTGACCTTGAATATGGTGGTGCTCTTTTCCTTGATGCTGGCGCTGGGCATGCTGGTAGACAACGGCATCGTGATCGTGGAAAATATATACCGGCACATGCAGCAGGGTATGTCCCGCCAGGAGGCGGCCCGCGTCGGCGCCGATCAGGTGGCCTGGCCGGTGATCACCTCGACCCTGACCACCCTGGGGGCCTTTTCACCGATGATGTTCTGGCCGGGTATCATGGGTGAATTCATGGGTTATCTGCCCTTGACCCTGATCATGGCCTTGAGTGCCTCGCTGTTTGTGGCCCTGGTCATCAATCCGGTTCTCTCGGCCCGCTACCAGAGAGTCAAAATCGTCAATCCGAAGAAAAAAAATGCCCCGGCCAAAGAACCCTTTTTAAAACGGATCTACCTGTTTTTGCTGCAATGGTGTCTGGGCCATCGATGGGTGGTGGTCCTGACCAGTATCGTGTTGTTCGTTGCGGCCACGGCCAGCTTCATCCTGTTTGGCAAAGGGACCGAATTTTTCCCGGAAACCGAACCCAAGCGCGCCTATGTCAACATCAAGGCACCGGAAGGCACGAATTTGAACACTTCCGACAAGCTGGTGGCCGAAGCCGAAAAGATCGTTTCCGAATATGAAGACATCCGTTATGTGATTTCCAATATCGGGGCCCTGGGCGGAGATCCCTTTTCCCAGGGCGGAACCGGGACCCACATCAGCCGGGTGGTGCTGGATTTCAAGGATTTTCACGACCGCTCCCGGCCCTCGTCTGAGATCGTCAATGAAGTGCGGCAGCGAATTCTGGCTACCATGAAAGGCGCCGAGGTCCAGGTAGAGAAAGAAGAAGAAGGACCGCCCACCGGCGCGCCCATCAACATCGAAATTTCCGGTGAAAATATTCTGATCCTGGGGGAACTGGCCGCCCGGGTGCGCCAAGAGATCAGAAATATTCCCGGACTGGTGGATTTGAAGGATAATTTTGTCAAAGGCAAACCGGAAATCCGGGTAAGGGTGAACAAGGAAAAGGCCGCGCTGCTGGGTCTGGACACTTACACGATTGCTTACACGATCAAAGCCGCCATCAACGGGGTCAAGGCCGGCGTCTATCGCGAAGGCAAAGATGAATATGACATTATTGCCAGGCTGCCGGAACGCGATCGGCAATCCATCGAAAACCTCAAACGGATCACGGTGTCGGGTCCCAGGGGAGAGCCCATCCCTTTGACAAGCCTGGCGGAAATTTCATTAGGCAGCGGTATCGGCGCCATCATGCGGCTGGATCAGAAGCGGATGGTGACCATTTCCGGGGACGTGTCCGGCCGCCTGGCCAACGATGTGATCAAAGAAATTGATCAACGACTTAAAACCAACCTGACCTGGCCCCGGGGTTATAACTACCGTTTCAGCGGGGAGCAGGAAGAGCAGGCCAAAGCCCAGGCCTTTCTCAGCAAGGCATTTTTTGCCTGTATTGCCATCATCCTGCTGATTTTAATGACCCAGTTTGACTCGTTTATCACCCCGCTGATTATTTTGTCGTCGGTGATCCTGTCGCTGATCGGCGTTTTCATCGGCCTGCTGGTTACCGGCACCGCCTTCGGAATCATTATGACCGGTATCGGCGTGATCAGCCTGGCCGGGGTAGTGGTCAACAATGCCATTGTCCTCATTGACTACTACAACCAGCTTCTGGCCAAAGGGATGTCTTCTCCGGATGGCCTGATGCGTGCCGGTGCGGTGCGCTTTCGCCCGGTGATGCTGACGGCCATCACCACTATTTTGGGGCTGTTGCCCATGGCCACCGGCATCAGTTTTGATTTCCGCAAACTGGCCTGGGATATCGGCGGTGAGTCTTCCCAGTGGTGGGGCCCCATGGCGGTGGCCGTGATCTTCGGCCTGGGGTTTGCCACCCTGCTGACTTTGATCGTGGTACCGGTTCTGTGCTCGTTGGCGCACAGCCTGAAGAACCACAATGCTTGGTCAAAAAAAGAGGCGTATACCCATGAACATAATTCATGAATTAACACCCAAAAACAGATATGAATCAGACCGGATGGCAGACGTATTGGCGACTTTTGTTGAAAGCTATCCATCTTTTAATCGAACGCAGTTATTAGATGAATGGCGGGAGACGGAATACAGCCGGCTTGATGCTAACGGGCAAATCTATCTCGACTTTACTGGCGGCGGACTGTACAGCGAATCCCAACTGTGTGAGCATATGGAACTGCTGCGTACCAGCGTACTCGGCAATCCTCACTCAGCAAACCCCACTTCCCTGGCAATGACAGACCTGGTTGAGGGAACACGCAAATATGTCCTGCGTTACTTCAATGCATCACCGGATGAGTACATTGCCATCTTCACGCCCAATGCCAGCGGTGCATTGAAGCTGGTTGGGGAAGCATTTCCGTTTACACCTGGCAGCCATTACATTCTCACCTTCGACAATCACAACTCCGTCAACGGCATCCGTGAATTTGCGAAGGCCAAAGGGGCCCAGGTAAGGTATGTGCCTTTAACAAAGCCGGATTTGCGCATAGAACGGGCCAAACTAGATGACATTCTAAATCTGGTGGATATGGATCACAACAATCTGTTTGCTTTCCCGGCGCAGTCCAACTTTTCCGGTGTAAAGCATCCACTGGATTTGATTGAACAGGCACATAGCAAAGGGTTGGATGTGTTGCTGGATGCGGCGGCGTATGTACCAACCAGTCGCCTTGATTTGAGTGTGGTTAAACCGGAGTTTGTAGCCATTTCTTTCTACAAGATGTTTGGTTACCCCACCGGCATCGGCGCACTGCTTATTCGTAAGACAGTTTTTCAGAAGATGGAACGACCATGGTTTGCAGGCGGTACGGTGAACTTTGCCAGCGTGCAGGGCAACGGCCACTATTTGGCCCCTAACGAAGCCGCATTTGAAGACGGTACGG
>JAFDDW010000149.1 GCA_019310665.1 Deltaproteobacteria bacterium | reverse complement strand
TCTAACGGTGCCTGCGGCAGCCGTTACAAGTATGATCATATTTAAAATACTGCAGGTGGTTGTTTAATTAAGTTTGAAGCATTGCAGTTTAGACTTGTTTCGATTATTATGAAGGATATCAAAACACAATGTTTTTGACATCGCCGCTTGAGGGGTTGCTCGAGCATGCGGAAAAGATTAAAGAGTGTGCCTGGGCTTTTCAACAGGCCATGGAGTGTCATATCACCGACCAGTGTGAGCGCTTTGAAGAATTCAGGAAAGAGGTCGACCGATTGGAGAGTGAGGCGGATGTCATTAAGCGGCGCATTCGCGGTCATCTGCCGAAGGGAACCCTGATGCCGATGGATAAATTTGAATTGTTTCGATACCTTCACGAGCAGGACAATGTGCTGGATGCGATCGAAGAGGCACTTGACTGGATTTCCTTCAGATTCGAACCGGGAATACCGGATGCCCTCCATAAGGACTTTTTTTTACTCGTAGATGCCGTAATGGATCCGGTGGAGGAGATGTGCCACATGGTGTCGGAAGCCAGGAAATATTTTACGAATTTTTCTGATAAACAGCGCGAACTCATCAAGGGAATTATCCATACGCTGCACCGGCAGGAACATGAAGCCGATAAAGTAGAAGATGAGATCAAGGCCAAGGTGCTGAATATGCAAATTGATCCGGTCACCGTTTTTCACATGATCCGACTGGCCGAAACCATCGGCTCCCTCGCAGACCATGCTGAAAACGCCGGTGACATGATGCGGGCAATGCTGGCGAGATAGAGGGGTGGGGGGTTGATTGGTTTATTCGGTTGATTGAGCTGATTGTGTTGATTGTGTTGATTGTGTTGAAACGGATGCCTGAGCCGGGGCACCGTTAGTTTCAGAAATATAAATATAATTCGGATTTTTTTCCTGTTTTAAATCCGAAATCTAAAATCCGAAATCCCAAATCCCTAAGGTTGTTCCCGAAAAAACGCCCACCACATAAAAACAACAAATATGACAATAGAAATCGTTGCAGCGAGATAGCCCTTCCAGTCTGCCGGCTTCTTCGCAAATCCCAGCTTATCCACATCTCCAACTTTTATTTTGCAAGCCTGACATTCTTTGGCATTCAGCGGCAGATGCACATAACAATCCGGACATTTTTTTGTGGCGTATTCAATTTTTTGGCCATCGGATTTACTTGCGCGGCTAACCATGGTCTTCTCCTGGGCAAAAATTCATATTAGTGCTCTTGAAACCTCCTCAGCTATTTTGAAAACTTTCCTCTATGACGATTTCACTGCTTTTTTTCCTTTGGTCCAGCCAGGCCTGGAAGGCTTTAAACCTTTTTTGTTGCAGCAGCTGATTTTTAATGTCTTCCTTTTCTTTTTCAAAATCAGCCAGGGAAGGCGCTTGTCTCTGCCTGAATTGGATAATATAGTACCCTTTGCGTCCTTTGATTATTTCCGGCGGAAGGCTTTTCTGCTCCGACAATTCGAAGGCTGCGCGGGAAAGGTCGCGTTCAAAACCGATATTGGGTATGGAGTCATTGCGCTTGAAAAAACCGGTGCTCTGAATCTTAAGATCGAATTCTTTACTGGCCGCCGCCAGAGCGGCACCGTCTTTTAAGGCCGAAAGCAGGGCCTCGGCATCTGTTTTTGCTTTTTCACTTTTCTTTTCTTTAATCAGATCGGCGCTTACTGTTTTCTCAACCGCGCTTAATTCAGGGATTTTAGCCGCATGTTTTCCAATGATTTCCATAAGATAATAGCCATCTCCAAAATCCTCAATTTCACTGATTTCACCTTCCGGCAGCTCAAAGGCCGTCTTGGCAAATGCCGCTTTGTTCTGGATGGCCTGGGTCGGACCCTGACGGGTAAAAAAGTCGGTTGTGTAACTGGTAAGCTGGTTGTCAGCAGCAACGATCTCAAGCTTATCGCCTTCAAAGGTGGCATCAAAAATGGATTCGGCTGCGTCGTAGGCCAGCTGTTTGGCGTAGCCATCTGCCAGTTTTTTACGAATCTTGTCTTTGGCATCGGCAAGAGCGGTAACCGTTGCCGCATTCACTTTTTCGACCTTAATAATATGCCACCCGAACCGGGTCCGCACCGGATCGCTGATTTCTCCTGCTTCCATTGAAAAGGCTTTGTCTGCAAAAGGTTTTACCATCGACTCCCGTCTGAAGCTGCCCAGATATCCGCCCTTGTCTTTACTGGGGCCCTCGGAATATTGCTTGGCAAGTTCTGCAAAATCCTGACCCCCTCTTACCTTTTGCAAAATGTTTTCAATTTTTTCCTGGACTTTAGCCGCCTCCTCACCAGCGGCATCCTGTCCCACCTTGAGTAAGATGTGACGGGCCTCAACGGTTTTGGGATTTTGGAATTCATCCGGGTGCTCATCATAATATTCGGAAATCTCATCATCGGATATATCAACCCGGGCAAGGTAGGATTGGTCCTCAAATTTTAAGTACCGCACTTTCAGTTCCGGTTCAGTTTTATAGGAATCTTTCCGGCGTTCAAAGAATTGCTGGATTTCCTCCGCCGTGACCGAGATATCCGGATAGCTGTCGGGTTCAAATAATACAAATTCCAGATCAACTGTAACATTGTTCCAATTAAAGAAAGCCGAAGCTTCGTCGTCGGAGACTTTAACGCTGCCGGTAATTAAAATATTTAGTTTTTCAGTCAGCAGCGAATCTCTTTGACTGAGTTCAAAGCTTTCGGGGTTTAAATTATTACGTTCCAGGATAGTTTGGTAGCGACGAGGGTCAAAGATGCCCGCCGTCTGAAAAGCGCCGATGCTTCTAATGGACCGGGATAAATCTTCATCTGAAACACGTATCTCCAGATCGCTGGCTGCC
Organism: Deltaproteobacteria bacterium; assembly: GCA_019310665.1. GTDB lineage: Bacteria > Desulfobacterota > Desulfobacteria > Desulfobacterales > JAFDCJ01 > JAFDCJ01. The sequence goes on along the minus strand of JAFDDW010000149.1, from coordinate 6,755 downwards.
TGGCGCATGAGCATCTGGTCAATCAATTGGTCAACGGCCTGTTTGGGCAATTGCAGATTTTGGATCATCTCTTCATTCAAATTGTTCCCAAACCGCTGCTGGACCTGTTCAATTAATCGCTTATAGGTCAGGCGGTACTCTTCAGCAGTAATCGTTTCACCGTTCACGGTGGCCATACGGCCGGACCGCTGTGAAGTTACCTGATACCCGCCCCAGGTAACAAAAGTTATCGCAATCCCACCTAATAGTATTTTGATCATCCAACTACCGGCATGTTTTCGCATTAAACTGAGCATTTGAATCCTTTCTTGACGTTAAATTATCAGGGTTATCGATTTTGAGTGTCGATCAATATTCAATTCCGGCTTGTCCGGGTCAAGTTTATAATATTTTCTAACCTGACGTTTGTCAACAGCTTCCCGTTGGAAACGGCACAGGGTTTGATGGTTTTGTCAACAACGAGAGGATGCAACAGGGGACATTGAGTAAAATAAATATTGACACCCTCATCGGCATTTGTTAAAAATTGCTTTTCTCACTGGGGCTGTAGCTCAGATGGGAGAGCGCCTGGCAGTCATGAGGTCAGGGGTTCGAGCCCCCTCAGCTCCACCAGCAAATAAAAAGGTTAGTATCATCGAGCTAACCTTTTTTTATTGGCGTCGTTGTGCACAACTGCCAAACCGGATAGGCCCAACCATGTCATTAAACCCCAAAGGTATAAAATTCATAGCTCTTGGAGTTCTTCTAAGCGGATGCGCTGTTATGATATCCTGGCAGGCAACAACCATTGAGGCCGCAGGCCCGAAGGCGGAAGATGCCCAATTAGACCAAGAAATTTCAGTACCCTTAAAAAAAATTCCGATCCACCTTTATTTTACAGATCGCCACAATTATTATTTGACGGCCGAGCAACGGGTTGTCAATCACTCGGAAAATCCAACAGATTTGGCCGCAACCATCGTCGAGGAGTTGATTAAAGGCCCGCAAAAGGGTTTGCTGAAAACCATTCCTGCCGACACACAGCTGAGGGCGATTTATATAGCTCCTGATGGCACCTGCTATGTCGATCTGTCAGAGGCGGTCACAAAAAATCATCCCGGAGGGAGCAAATCAGAGCTTTTTACCATCTATTCGATGGTTAATTCTTTGGTCTTGAATGTCCAGGAAATTGAACGCGTCAAAATCTTAGTTGACGGAAAAGAAGCGTTTACCCTGGCAGGGCATATTGACCTGCAACTTCCTGTAAAAGCGAATATGCTGTTAATACGATGAAGAAAAAAGCCAAAATCAACACCATCAGAAATATCGGCATCATTGCGCATATTGATGCGGGCAAGACCACTGTAACCGAACGTATTCTGTACTACACGGGTCGCTCGCATAAAATCGGCGAGGTCCATGATGGCGAAGCAGTGATGGATTGGATGGTTGATGAACAGGAACGGGGTATAACGATTACGTCGGCGGTCACAACCTGTCAGTGGGCAAATCACGAAATTCACATTATAGACACACCGGGGCACGTGGATTTTACCATTGAAGTCGAACGCTCCCTGCGGGTGCTCGACGGAGTGATCGGTGTTTTCAGCGCGGTGGAAGGCGTGGAACCTCAGTCCGAAACCGTATGGCGCCAGGCCGACAAGTACGGCGTACCCAAAATGGCTTTTATCAACAAGCTGGACCGAATAGGAGCTGATTTTATCGGAACCGTTGAAATGATGCAAGAGCGCTTAAACGCCAATCCGCTCATTTTACAGTTGCCTGTGGGCCAGGGTGAGGATTTTACAGACATTATCGATCTGATCGAAATGAAACAGATTAGATGGGATGAAGAAACCCTGGGCGCCAGCTATCATTTTGAGGACATCGCCGATGAATACCAAAAAGAGGCTGAAACCTACCGTGAAAAGATGATAGAAGCGGCGGCGGAGTTCGATGATGAGGTGATGGAAGCCTATCTGTCCGAGGAACCCATTGACTCGCATAAAGTCCTTGAAGCGATTCGCAAAGCTACCGTCAGCCTTGAGCTCGTCCCGGTATTATGCGGTTCGGCTTTGAGAAATAAAGGCATTCAGCCCCTGCTGGATGCAATTATTGATTTGCTTCCCAGCCCTGTCGATATTCCCGCCATACAAGGGACAGACCCTGAATCCGGGGATATCATCAAGTGTCAGGCCAAAGATTCCGAACCCCTGGCAGCCCTGATATTCAAAGTGGCCATGATGGAGGGCCGCAAGCTTTCTTTCGTCAGGGTTTACAGCGGAAAAATGAAAGTCGGCGAGGAACTGTACAATCCATCCCTGAAGAAAAAGGAAAAACTGACCCGCATCTTACAAATGCATGCCAACAAACGCGAACGAGTCGAGGCGGTGGGTGCCGGCAGCATTGTGGGGGTTGTCGGTTTGAAGGAGTCGTCCACCGGCGAAACCCTGTGTTCAGCAGCTCATCCTGTTTTGCTGGAAGAAATCGAGTTTTACGAACCCGTTATTTCGGTGGCGGTGGAACCCAAAACCCATGCGGACCAGGAAAAAATTGAGGCGGTTTTGAAAAAATTCCTGGCCGAAGATCCAACTTTGCGAGTACGCCAGGATGAAGATACCGGTCAAACCATCCTTTCGGGTATGGGTGAGCTTCATCTGCAAATTATTACCAGCCGCATGCAGCGGGAATTTAACACCAAGGTCAACGTCGGTCAGCCCCAGGTCGTTTACAGAGAAACCATCGCCAACCGGGCTGAAGCTTCGGCCATTTTCGATAAAGAGATTGCGGGACAGCGTCAATACGGTGATGTGAGCTTGCGGGTATTGCCGTTGCCCCGAGGGACCGGTACGCGGTTCCTATCTAAAATTTCCCAGCAAGATTTGCCGCAGGGTTTTATAGATGCTGTTCAAAAAGGGTCCCTGGAGTCACTGGAGAGTGGTGCAATGATGGGGTATCCGGTGGTTGATGTTGAAATCACCCTTACCGGAGTTAACCATAAAGACTCGCTGAGCACTGAGCTGGCCTACACCGTAAGTGCATCCATGGCCTGCCGGGACGCCCTGGCAAAGGCTGCGCCGTTTTTGCTGGAACCGATCATGGATGCGGAGGTATTCGTACCCGAAGCATTTATGGGTGATGTAATTGGCGATTTAAATGCGCGCGGCGGAAAAATTGAGTCAATCGACCACAAAATGGGGTCTCAGGTCATCAGGGCCACGGTACCTCTGGCACGTATGTTCGGTTATTCAACCTCATTGCGCTCCGCTACCCAGGGACGTGGGACTTTTTCGATGCAATTTTCCCATTTTGACCGCAGCTAACCTAGGATTTGTCTTTTGATTCCTTGGGGTTCAATTTACCCAACCCGTCTTGTATCTGAGTTCGCTTTTCATCATCCTGGGTGTGTTTCAAGGCCTGTTTCAATTGAATCGTGGCGTTTTTAAAGTTTCTCTTTCTTAGATAGAACACACCGAGATAATAGTGGGCGTCGCCGAGTTGCTGCTGCTTTCCCAGACTTTGGCCCAGGAAATAATAGGCCGGGGTGAACCGGGGAAATTGCCGGGTGAGTTTTAGAAACCGATCCGAGGCATCTGCCAGATTGCCCAGCTCCATCTGGGTACGCCCCAGATAAAAAAGGCATTCCGGGTCTTCGGGAATCATGGCCCGTGCACTTTCCAATGTTTTGAAAGCCTGCTGGTATTTGCCGTCAAGAAAATATACCCAACCCAGATCTTTTAATATATACGGGTCAAAGGCTCTTTTGGTCAACGCGATCCGCAGCTGCCCAACAGCTTCCTGACGTTTTCCAATCCTGGCCAAAATCAATCCGTAACGGTAATGGGCCAGTGGATCCTGAGGATTTCTTTCCACTTCGGCCTCCAGCTTGCTCAAAACAGTTTGCTCATCACCATAGCGTGTTTCCACCCGCGTGTGCACCCGGTCAAATTCCTCCGGATTGACCAGGGGAAACGGCTTCGAATTTTTGTTGGTGGTTTCAATCCAGGAACTGATAAAGGCAATGCGGTCTTCAACAGCCGGGTGGGTCATTAAATAAGTAGGTATTTGATCGGACCCGAACCAGGTTTTGCTTCGGATTTTCTTTAATATTTCCAGCAAACCACTGGCGTTGTAACTGGACTGCTCGAGAAATTTAAGCCCGAACTGATCCGCCTGCATTTCGTCTTCACGACTATATGCCAGTTCAGCGGATTGCCCGGCTGCCGCAGAACCCATGGTTACCGCACTGGCCGCTTCACTGGCGCCACCGAGCCCCATCAAGATGCCGGCAGCCATACCGGCCAGGGTTGCCATCCTGATCTTTTTGGAGCGTTCGATCTTCTGTGAAATATGCCGGCAGTACACGTGGGCTATTTCATGTCCGATGATGCCCGCCAGTTCTTCTTCTTCATCCATGGCCTCTATCAGACCGGTGTATACAAATATGTGACCGGCCGGTGTGGCAAATGCATTGTAAACGCTTTCATTGATAACATGGAAATGATATTGGAAAGGTTGCTTCGGTAAAGATGCCAGGATCCGTTGTCCGATTTTGTTCACATACATGACGACCACGGGGTCATCAATTATGTCAAAGTGCTTGTAAATCATCGCCATCATCTGACGCGACATATCCTCTTCCTCTTTGACCGTGATGCTGAAAACGGCCGTTGCTATAAAGCTGATCAAAGTGAAGACGACGATCATGCCGATGATGATATTTTTGGAGATAAGTTTCATCACGCCTGAATCATGCCACATTTTTAATTTCTTTTCAAACAACAAATTTTATGTTAGATCAAACCAATGGCACGGGTAATATGCATTGCAAATCAAAAGGGCGGTGTCGGAAAAACGACCACCGCGATCAACCTGTCGGCATCCCTGGCAGTGTCTGAAAAACGCACGCTGCTGATCGATTGCGATCCCCAGGCCAATGCGACCTCGGGTGTGGGGATTGACCATGGCGCCATTGACAGGACCCTCTATCATGGGATGCTTGGCCAGATGGGAGCCGAGAGCCTGATCATGGACAGCGCCATTCCTTCCTTAAAAGTGGTCCCTTCCAATGTGGAATTGATCGGATTTGAAGTTGAAATGATGTCCAGTCCCAATCGAGACAATTCACTGAAAAATCTCATTGCCGACCTTGACGGCTCATTTGAATACATAATCCTGGACTGCCCGCCTTCACTGAGCCTTTTAACCGTCAATGCCCTGACCGCCGCCGATTCACTGCTGATTCCGCTGCAGTGCGAATTTTACGCCCTCGAAGGTTTGGGCCAGCTGCTGCGAACCGTGGAGCGCATCAGACAGGTCCTTAATCCTGAGCTCAAGATCGCCGGCATCCTGTTGACCATGTTCGACAAACGCACCAATCTGTCATACCAGGTCGCTGAGGAGGCTGAAAAATATTTCCCCGATCTGGTTTTTAAAACTATTGTTCCACGAAACATAAGATTGAGCGAAGCGCCGAGTTTCGGCAAGCCCATTTTACTTTATGATGCGACTTCGACCGGCGCCCTCAGTTACTTTGAGCTTGCCAGAGAGATTATGCAAACTGAAGGGGATGTATGCAAAGAAGTAACCTGACAAAGACTTTCGGATCAACTACCACCAAAAAAAGAAAAATGGCTCTGGGCAAAGGTTTGGGTGCCCTTATTCCGGCGGTTGAATCGGACAAAGAAGAAAAGAAGGACTATTTTTTCTGTGACATCGACCTCATCCGCCCCAATCGTTTCCAGCCCCGTCTTAATTTTTCAGAAGAAGATTTGCAGGGACTAACAAACTCAATCAAAACCCAGGGTATTCTGCAGCCGCTTTTAGTGCGCCAAGATGATCCCGGCTATGAATTGATTGCCGGAGAAAGACGCTTACGAGCAGCCAAACGCGCCAAATTAACCCAGGTGCCGGTGGTGTTAAAGCGGGTCAACGATGATAAAATGCTGGAAATGGCCATTGTCGAAAATATCCAGCGTGAAAATCTAAACCCCATTGAAGAAGCTGAAGCCTATCATCGCCTGATAACGCAGCTTAAATTGACCCAGGATCAGGCCTCGATGCGGGTGGGTAAAAGCCGATCGGCGGTTGCCAATTTTCTACGCCTGCGGCAATTGCCGGAGCAGATCAAGGACAGCATTACAGACGGCTCGCTGAGCATGGGACATGCAAGAGCGATCCTGGGGGCCGAAGCATCGGCCCAGCAGCTGGCTGCCTGGCGGGCGGTTGTCTCCAAGGGGCTGTCGGTCAGACAAACTGAAGCCCTCATACGGCGCTTGAAGTCGGAGAAAAAAAAGCCGCATGTAACCCGAAACCGCACCGAAGAAATATATCTATCCGGCCTGGCCGAGGATCTTGCCCGCCACTTCGGCGGATCTTGCCCGCCACTTCGGCACCAAAATTACGATTAAAAAGGACGGGCAAAAAGGCAAGGTCGAAATTGAATTCTATAACAATGACGATCTTGACCGCTTGATTCAACGCCTCAAAAAAAACTAGATACGTGCTGGATAAGGAGCCCATCAGGATAAACAGATAACTAACTGAAATTATACAATTCATCAATTTCGCCGTTTTTTTAATTTCCAAATTCCAAGCACCAAATTACAAATAAATCACAATTTTCAATTACCAATGACCAAAACAGTTAAAGAGATTATACTCTATGATTGGTGCTGGGGATTGAACACCACCTATTAAAGACGACGATGTCCATTCATATTATTATAGATGGTTATAATGTAATCCGTCAATCAGCCAATCTGAGCGTCCTGGAC
>JAFDDW010000148.1 GCA_019310665.1 Deltaproteobacteria bacterium | reverse complement strand
GCTGCTCTGGATCGTTGGATTTCTGGTGATCTATCCCATCGTTGGTTTTCCGGAGGGAATTCTCGAGCAGGCCACCAAAGTGCTTGAAACTGCCACGAGGTAGGACGGGTTACGGGGTGCGGGTTACGGGTTACGAGCTGCGGGTTGCGGGTTACGGGTCATTCGAATGTGGAATGCGGAATGCGGAATTGAGGAATTCTATCGATTTTAATAAATTGTTTTACGACGGAGCGGAGCGACTTCCATAATTCGTCAATAGTCATTCGTCAATTGTTTCGGTTACGGGTTTCGTGTTGCGTGTTGCGAGTTACGGGTTACGGGCTTTAACGGAATGAAGAATGATGAATGTTCCGCCTTGGCGGATCAATTGACCTTTGTCATTCAGGATAGCGGAGCGCAGCGACATCATTATTCGATGTTCGACGTTCGATGTTCGACGTTGGACGTTCATCCTTGTTTATTTCTCAGGGGGGCTTTGGCGGCTTCTATTTTTTGGGTGAGGAGGTCCAAATCGGCAGGTTTTTCTATGACATCCATGGCGCCAAGCTTGATGGCTTCGATGCACTTTTCCTCCGGTACGTTGGCCGTCAACAGGATGATTTGTAGGTCGGGTCGGGTTTCTTTGAACAGTTTTAACGCTTTAAAACCGTCCATTTCCGGCATCATCAAATCCATGATGACGGCATCATAGGATTCTCTAAGTATCATTTTAAGGGCCTTCTCGGCCGAAGTGGCGGTGGAGACCTCCATGCCGCGGGCTTCCATGCGCTCAGCCATGATTTCTAAAAAATCCTTTTCGTCGTCAACGATTAAAACCTTAGCGGACATTGAATTCAGACCTCGTTGAATAGTTTACTGGTTGAATGGTTGATTAGGTAAATTATAGTCATAATTTCATCATGTTACGATTGCTGAAACCTGAATCCGGCGGCGAAACACCTTTAGTTTCTTACAACATGTTTTTCAACAGTCGCAGAGCAATCTCTTCGCGGCCGTGTTCTACTGTCAAATCCGCTTCCAGCACATCGAGCAGGTTCTTCTCCCGCTCAGACGGGAAAGTTTCCAACAGCGCCTCACTAAGACCTGCCAGCCGCCGGAACCGAATTAGAACGCTGTTTTCGGTTTCTTCGACGACAAGCTCAACCCGTTTTTCATCTCCGCTGGCGGACATGGAAAAATCCAGGCACAGCCACAGAAGGTTCATCAGAAAAAATGGAGCTGTTGGAATCGTTAGCGGACTTCCCGGTAGTTGCAGATCCACCTTAACACCTCGCATGACGGTAAAACTGTCTGTCAGGGCCATGAACAGTTCAATCGTTTGATCCAGATCAACGGTTGTGATGGTTTCATCGATACTGTGAGCGAGCCGGTTCATATTCTTAATGATTCCGTCCGCCCGGCTAATTTGCAGCTTAACCTTTTCCGCCATCGTTTTTAATCGTCCAGGATCGATCGGCATCCCCCGCTCCGCCATTAACGAAAAATCTTCCAAAAGTCCTGCATTTTCATTAATGATCGCCAGCACATTCTTAATTTCGTGGGATATCGAGGCCGACATCCTGCCAAAGAACTGCAGACCCATCTCTGAGGTATTTCCTGGTTTTTGATCCATACGCAACCCTGCTTTGCTTTCCTTGAAGATGAATTTCGACTGATAATCCAACCGGTAGTCGTATTAAAATAATAAAATTCAAGCACCAAAATACAAATTTCAAATAAATCCCAATGACCAAAATTCAAAATTCGAAACAGATAGAATGACCGCGCGATAACGAATAGGTGATCGGAATGTTTCGGTCATTGGAACTTGGAATTTGGATATTATTTGTAATTTGGATATTGTAATTTGGGTTTTAGCGCCATATCCGTAAGAGCATAATCCATCAAACATTATTATTTTGATCTGACGACGACGATGCCCCTGGCCTTTTAAGGGGGATGCTGATATCAAAAACGGTTTCCTGGCCGGGGCGACTCTGAACGCTGATCGTGCCCCCGAGTTCCTGCACCAGGGCATAGGTGACCGCCAGGCCCAGACCGGTTCCGCTGTGGCCGGTTTTCGAATAATAAAACGGTTCAAAAATGCTCTTCAGATCCGACTCCGGGATGCCGCGACCGTTATCGGTAAATGCAACCGAAATATAATCCTCATTCTTTCGCGTGGCCGTAAACTCCAGATGACCGCCGTCGTTCATGGCACCGATGGCGCTGTTAAACAAATTGAAAAAAACCTGCTCCAGTTTGCCGCGATCACTCTCAAACGACGGGATGTCCTCCGACACCGTTATCCCCACGCTTATCGATCTGAGTTCAGTTTCTTTGGTTAGCACGCTTTTGACCTCATCGATGATTTCTTTTAGGTCGATGGTCTGGATGCTCAGATTGAGATGACGCGTAAAATTCAACAGGCCCCTGGTTACCTTCGCGCAGCGCTGCACTGTAGAAATAACCGAATCCACCAGCCCGACGAGTTTGGGATCTTTGGCGTAGGTGTCGGTCAACGTGAATATATCCCTGATATGTCCGGCCTTTTCGTTAATGATGGCCAGCGGATTGTTGATTTCATGGGCCACCCCGGAAGCCAGACGTCCCAGGGATACCATCTTGTTGGCATATTCCACCTGATGCAGCGTGTCGACCCGTTCCTGGTCGGCTTCGTGGATCTGATTGACCAGATGCGTGGCGACCCCGAGCGTAACCAGCAGGATCGCAACGACGCTCGCTGCCAGAATTCCCGTAAAGGCCCAGGTCGTTTTGTACCAGGGCTGAATGCGTTCGCTTTGTTCTTGGATCATCATCAGAATATAAGGGGTATCCGGTATATGAGCATAACCGACGACGATTCGATCTTTTTTATCATCGATGCTTTCAAAAACCCGCGCCTTGGGAGCGTATTCCGGAACCGCCATCGAAATTTTATTAAAAACCGGTCCATAATAACGGGAAGGGGTCTGCAGCACACCCTCGCGGTTGATAATAAAAAGATCTCCCCTGGCGCCCACATCAATTTGGGCGATGGATTCCGTGAGTTGTTCCGGCTTGAGAACCGCATGCAGCACGAAAAAGGAGCCGTCCGCCAATTCGCGCTTGACCGCGAAATCAATATGGGGCTCATTGAGCGCGCCCGTGACCAATTCACTGATATAGACACCACGGTTCAGGACTTCACGAAACCAGGGTAGCTGGTCGTAATCCAGGCCTTCCATTTGATGCGAGCCGGTATGGGATAATTGTTTTCCGGTGCTGTCGATAAAACCCAGATCGATGAAACCGCCAAACCGTTTATTGAGGTTCTCCAGTATGTCGGCCAGGCGGGCAGGGTCTTTCAAGGTTTGCAGGCCATGATCATGGGCAATAAAATCCAGCACCGATTTGCGTTCGGTCAGAAACATTGAAACCGATCGCCAGGAATTCGAAACAAGCTGGGAGGTGCGCAGCACGAGTTCCGACTCGATGGTTTCCATGGTCAGCCGGTATCCGGAAAAGGCCCAGATGATTAAGGGCACGAGCGCTACGGTCGCCGTCACCAGAAATGCCCGCTTCCAGATCCGCATAAAGTCAAAGTGGTGTTTGTACAGTCCGGCGGTGACATCTTTGTGATCCAAAAAGCCGGGTTTCAGTTTTTTTAAAATGGACATGGTTTAGTGTCTCGGAGTTTCTAAATTATATTAAAACCATTTTTTATAATCGAATATCATACATTTTTAAATCTGCAATCCGAAATCCAAAATCCGCAATCCTAAATCTCTTTCCTCTTCTTCTGCCGAATTTTTTCATTGGCCTTCTGGATCGTGTCGCTGAGCACATTGATGTCCAGAGGTTTTTGCAGGTAGGCAAAAGCGCCCAGTTCCATACATAACTCCCGGTCTTCTTCGTGACCGTGTCCGGTGAGAATGATGACCTCGATCTCCGGGCGTGTCTCTTTTACTTTCCGCAAAACCTCCAACCCATCAACGCCAGGCATTTTAAGATCGACAATGATGACCTCGGGTTCGTCCTCTTTGATCAGGTTAAGCGCGGACTCGCCGTCATAGGCGATCGCCGAACCCATATCCCGCAGTATCAACCGTTCGGACAGCGTTTGAACGAATTCGCGTTCGTCGTCCACCAGCAATACTTTGGACGGCATTTCAAAATCATGCTTACGATAGATATCAGTTTTGTGAAAGTCTTTGCCGATTTCCGTTTCCACCGATTTGACCCCGTCAATCGGTTCGGCGATTGCTTTGAGTTCTTCCCGGAGCCGGTTGAGCCTGAGAACATGTTTGTTGATGGTCAACGTAATGGCGCCGTTTATAGCGCTAACCGCCACGGTATGTCCTTCCCGGACCAGTGCTGCCTCCGTTTCAGCCGCCAGATGGAAATCCTCCAGAGCCTGTTTGGAATCAGCCGTTGGTTGGATGATGTCCTTGCCGGCATTATCCGCTATGAGGGCGGCCGCATCCTGCAGCGACATCTTATCCACCGGTATAACGATATCATAAAGGGCGGGATCCCAGGGATCACTGTTGCTGAAAAGAGTATCTACCCAGAATGCACAGTCTTCTTCGCGTTTTTGGACAAGCCGGGCGGCATCTTTTTCCGATACACCCTGCTGCCTGGCGGCGGCCTCAGTTCGGTACTTTTTGGGTGCAATCAAACACACCCGCAGGATATGGCTGACGGATCCGGGGATGAGTTGCCCGGAAAAGCAGGTTATCAGAATGTTATCGGTGGTGATCAAATCGGCAACCGCCAGTTTGATATAGGCCAGGGAGCGTTCCTTTTCGAGAGTAAATTTATTGAACACCGAGGTTTTGGCTGAAAAGGCCCGTTTTATTTTGCTTTCCGCCATTGCTGAGCGCCGGCTTGCCTGGGCCACAATTTCATCATCGGTAATTTGCCGGTATCCGGTACGGGCAATTACTTCCTGGACAACAGGGCCTTCCTGACAGAAACTGCTGCTGAATAGGGTAATGATCGGCATTTATTTCTCCATTTTTTGAGGTGACCGGGTAATGCGACAGACGGTCGTCAAGGGACAATCTTTTTCTTCCCCGCCCCTGTGGGTTATTTCGTGCACGGCGTTTATGGCGTTTTCGATCGTCGGGTAGATATGATCCTCACCGATTTTTACAATCAGATGCGTTTGCTTGAGTACCTTCAAGACGGATCGATTTATCCCGCTAAATGATATATCGATTCCGGCGCTTCTGACCCGGTCGATAGTCAAAGATAAGGCTTCTTCTCCGGATGAGTCAATGTCACTGATGCTGCCGGCCGAAATTATAATGTGTTTGAGATCTTTTTTCAACCGCCGGCGGTTTCTGATCTGGTCTTCCAGATAACTGGCGTTGGCGAAAAATAAGGGTCCATCGAAGCGGACCACGTCAATATACCTGCATTCCTGCAGACCGCTGGCTACGGCATCGTGCAGCGTGCGGTCGACATCCAACGAAAGATCAACAACTTTGGGGCGCATGCTTTTGTAAAGAAAGACGGAAATGGAAAGGCCGGCGCCGATCAGGATACCCCGGTCCAGGTGGGGTGCGAACGCCAGGGTACAGATAAAGGTAATTATTAAGATCGTTCCGTCATACCACTGGGCCTGCCAGGCATGTATAAATCCCCTGACGTTTATTAACCCCACGACCGCCATCATGATGATGGCGGCCAGCACCGACTGGGGTAAATGATAGAAGAGCGGTGTAAAAAACAGCAATACAACCACCACGCTCAGACTGGTGATGACGCCGGACAGGCCGGAGACGGCGCCGGATTGAAGATTGACGGCCGATCTGGAAAAGGACCCGGAAGTCGGATAGCTTTTGGCCACAGCGCCACAGATGTTGGCCAGGCCCTGGCCGATGAGCTCGCGGTTGGGATCCAGCCTCTGGCCGGTCTTGGCCGCCATCGCTTTGGCAACCGAGATGGCCTCCATAAAGCCCAGCAGTGCGATAATGGCCACAAAGGGTAACAGATGCACAACGACATGATAGTCAATCCGGGGCCATGACAAAGACGGCAGACCCCGGGGAATGCTGCCGACCACCTCGCCACCCCCGATCATTTGCAGACGGTCCGTTTGCAGGGCGGTGTTTCCTACCTTAAAACGCCATACGCGACCGTCCACACTGTTGCGGTCAGCAATTTCGTTGATGGGATAAAACACAAGCGCGCCGTCCTTTCCCCTGACCGCCTCCAAAAGGAAGCTTCGTATCTGCTTGCGGTAGTCGGAAGCATCCTCTTTATGTTGCTCGATTCGCAGGGCCATACGCTCTGCCGCATGCCTGGTGTCGAGTTTGGCGTGTGAATCCAGCCCGGCCCTGTTCACATTGAGCTTTTGAATCAGTTCCGCTCTTTTTCCGGTCATACCCG